>DATIJX010000063.1:0-45320 GCA_035478175.1 Ignavibacteriaceae bacterium | reverse complement strand
CTAGTTCAATCGATGTCTCTGCTGCATTAATCTCATTATTAAGGCTTTTATTTATTCTCAGGCTTGTAAGTAGATAATTTTCAGCAGCCGAAAAATTTCCCAGATGTTTTTCAATTATTCCCTTTACTCTGTATATATCGGCCAGAGTTAATTTATCATCAGAATTATGACTTATCTCAAAAGCCTTTTCGGCAAACTCTGATGCATAGTAAATGTCATTCAATTTAATAAGCACCTGAGCTTTGGCAAGGTAGGCAAGACAAAGAACAGATAAAAAACCTCCTGCTTTGGAAGTTTTAATAGCTTCATCCAGAGCCAGTAATGCCTCTTCATAGTTACCCGATTCTAAATTTACCAAACCGATATTAAGGTTTACTTCTGAAGCGCTTTTATAATTACCAAGTTTCAGGTATATGGCAAGTGCCTTGTTAAATTGATTAATTGAATCAATGTGAAATTCCTGTATATGATATACTATCCCAAGGTTTGTATATGAATTAGCGGCCAGTTCTAAATCCTCATCACGATTAATAAGGGATAAGCTGTTTTGTAAATGCTCTTTGGCTTTTTGGATATCTCCCAGCTCGCCATATACTGTACCTAAAAGGTTCTCACATTTTGCTACACCCCTGAACTCATTATTGGTCTTGAACAGTTTCTTTGCATTTTTAATTGCTTCCTGACTTCTGGACCATTTAGCTCTTCTGCTGAAAACATCAGCTAATCCCAGTAATGATTCGGCCATTGCTAAATCATCATTGCTGAGCTTAATTGACTTTCTAAAAATCTCGTTTGCAAGATCCAGCTTACCTTCGGAAAGGCAAATACGGGCAAGTTCATTCAGAAGTTTGCAAAATTTTTCGGGTCGTAGTCTCTTTTCTGAAAAGGTAATTATTCTGTCAACCCTAACACGGTCTTTCGAGTTATGGCCATCAATATTCAACTGTTCTCTGTAGAACTCGTTTATCTTTTCAGATGTTGAGTCGGCCTCATACTCTGTCAAGTCCAGCCTTTCTTTCAGATGATCAAATGCTTCATCCTCAAGATACGCCTTCAGAAACCTGTTGAGTTCGTGCTCAAATTTATTATATGTAATTCGCATTCGATTTTCCTCCAAACGGAATTAATTTACGAAGCCATATCTTGAAAAATGTGGTAATACTGCATTTGTTACTTTCAGCATTCCAGTGTTTGAATCCATAATTACACTATCGTAATCGACAGCATACATATTTCCACTTGCATCGATATAAACAAATTGCAGAGTACTAGGATTTATACCGGTTAAGTCTGCGCCTGTAATTTCGTATGTATATTTGACGGCAGCTTGAAATTGCATTGCCGGGCCTAAATCCATAGCAGCACCACCTGTATTATAGGTCATTGAAATGTTTTTTGTTCCGGTAAAGGCACCAGGAAAAAAATTCAATTTAGCATACTGGTAGACTGTTCCGCCGGTGCTATTTTCATAGCTATATGATTGTTCAAATTCACCGCCGTTTGCACCATTAACATCTTGCGTATAAGTCTGTGTTTCAACTCCCAGACCTACACTTTGCGGAAGGTTGATTAGCTGCTTATTAATTACTCTTTCCTGGGGTGCGTTTATTTCAGTTACCTGATCGCATCCTGAGAAGAAAAGCAGAGTCAAAAGAAAAGCGCTTGTTATGAGTTTCATTTTTTTTATCCCTTATATGTGATTAACTGTTTTAGAAAATTTTTTCCAATTATATCTACATTGCAGTTTTGTGCAGTAAAAACTAGAAGTAACAAAATGGAGCAGAGTAATACCGGTTAGGATTACAAGAAGTGTTAGTATTTCCATCAAGGACTCTCTAGATAGTTAGTGCTAAATTTTGCTTAATTTGAAATAGTTTTAAGCTTCAGCTCCACTCCTATCTAACGAGTAAAGACTTGAAAAATGGTTTTTCCCCAAATTTCGGTTTCTAAAAAGCACCAATAAAATGCCACTTGTATTTAGGCTAAGCTTATTGCTGTTACAGGCAGAAATTGCATCCTCTGATATATTTTGAGAATAAAATTGTGTATTAAAATCAGAATGCGTTAGATATTAGAACAGATTCTTTGACGACAAATATTTCGGATTTTTTATTGATTCTGTTTTCGGCACTGTGTTTGAAGTTACTTCTGGAAAAAATATCGTCATTTGATCAGGCAAATATTTAAAAATTCAACTGTTTGTAAGTCAATCGAAAAAGTTTAAAAAAATTCAATCATGAATAACGTTGTTGATATACCCGGAACTTTGATACGAAATCTTCCGGACAAACATTTTTTTAATTTCATCGAATATTTTCCCTCCATTGTTATGTTACTGGATGAAAGACTCATCATTAGGGATGCGAATAATCTTTCAGTATCAACAATCGGAAATAATAAAAAAGAAATAATCATTGGAAAAAATATTATTGAATTTGTTCAGGGAAAGGATGCAAATCAATTTAAAAAAATTTTACAAAAATCCCTTGCATCATTTACTCCCGGTACAGCAGAGATAATTCTTAAAATGCCCGACAATAGTAATCTAAATGTTTTATCAATGTTCAGAAGCTTTAATGATCCTGATACTGGGAATAAATTCTGCGTGTTGGCAATCATTGATTTTACTTCTCAGAAGATGAGAGAAGAAATAATCCGGGATAGTGAAGCCAGGTTTAAGAACATGGCAAATACAGCTCCGGTTATGATCTGGATATCTGATGTGGAAGGGCTATTCAGTTTTGTAAATAATGTTTGGCTTGATTACTCGGGAGGAGAATCGGGCAGCCAGTTGGGAATGAATTGGTTAAATAATGTACACCCTGAGGATCTTCAAAAATTGTTAGATGATTACCAAAGCGCCTTAAGAACCAGGGAATCATTCTCAGTTGAGTTCAGGTTTATGAATAAAAGAGGTAATTATGAGTGGATGCTTATAAAAGGTAAACCCCGTTATAGTGATGAAAATTTCTACATGGGATTCATCGGATCCTGTATTAACATCCAGGAACAAAAAGAAATTGAAGCCAAAATGTCTAATCTGAATAATGATCTTGTTCAGACTATTGCGACTAAAGATAAGTTCTTTTCGATTATTTCGCATGATTTACGAAGCCCATTAAGTGGCTTAATGGGAATATTGGATATTTTAAATTCATCTTATGATAAATTGGACGACAATGAGAAAAGGGAAATTATATCCGATGCCAATGTTGTTTCAAAAACAACTTATTCACTTATGGAAAATCTTTTAGAATGGTCAAGAATACAGACAGGCATAATAAACTATCAACCGGAACTGTTAAGAATTGATCGATTGATAAATAATATGGCCTCGTTATATGAGCAAAATCTGAAAAGCAAAGGAATTAAGTTTAACATTAATATTGAGCCTGACCTTTTCGCTTTTGCCGACAAGTCAATGACCGAAACAATTTTAAGGAATCTTATTTCGAATGCAATTAAGTTTACTTTCCCGGATGGCACTATTGCAGTTTCTTCTGAAATAGATGATGATATGTTAGTTATCAAAGTTAAAGATTCGGGTGTTGGAATTGATGAAGAAATTATTCCAAATCTTTTCCGTGTTGGGGTTAGTTCCTCAACAAAGGGAACTGCAAAGGAATCTGGTACCGGTATTGGGTTAATAATTTGTAAAGAATTAGCTGAAAAACAGCAAGGAAAAATTTGGCTGGAAAGTAAAAAAGATGTTGGATCAACGTTTTATTTTTCATTGCCCATTGATAAAATTAAAACCGGCTCAGCTAATTAATTCTCCACTCCCACGCATTTTTAACTAAACCAAGCATTGAGAAATTTATTTCTGATATTCGTTTATTGTAAACGATGATGTTATCAAACCAATATAGAAATGTTACCGGCTCATCTTCCAGAAATATGCTTTGCAGGTCTTTGTATAATTTTATTTTTTCGGATTCGGTCAACCTTTGCTGAAGCGTATTTAGAATTTCATCTTTTGTTTTACTTTGATATGATGAGAAATTCAGGAATCCAATTTCTTTGTCTGAATTCCAGTATGGATTTAAATCGATTGGAATGGGTATTGTCCAACCTGCAATCCAGGCATCGAAATCTCTTTTCATCAACCCTTCTACAAAAGCGCCGGTTTCCAGCATTTGAACATTTACTTCAATACCAACTGCACGAAGATTATTCTTTACAATAGTGGCAACGTAATTTCTTCGCGGATTGCCTGTGTTCGTATATAAATCGAAACTGAAATCAACATCTCCATTTTCAATAATACCATCACCATTTTTATCGCTCCAGCCAGCATCTTTTAAAATTTCTTTAGCCTTCTTGGGGCTATAGTCATATGCCGGTAAACCGGAGTCATAATATATCTTGAACATTGGTGATACTGGTCCTCTGCAAATTTCTCCAAATTCAGATAAATAGGATTCGATGATTTCTTTTCTGTTAATAGCATAAGTTAGAGCTTTTCTAACTTTAGAGGAGGAAAAAAACTTATTAGGAATTACTTTTGATTTTTGATACTCCTGTGGATTAATATGGTTCCACCCTACATAATCGTAATCTCTGCCTCTCAATGAATAGAAATTCAATTTACTAATTGCTTTTAATTCATCTGCATCTTCGCTTTTTATATTATCCACAAGATCGATTGCACCGGTTTTAAGTTGAGTTATTCTTGACTTATAATCAGGAATAACTTTGAAAATTATTTCTCTTATGTTATCAGAGTTGTAAAGAAATAAAGAACTGTCAATCCTTAACGAAATTGAGGCTTCGCGTTCCCATTTACTCAACTTAAATGGACCGCTGGTTATTGGTTCAAAATTAATTTTTGCTTGCGGGAATTCTTCTCTTTTAAACTGAGACCAGATGTGTTTGGGAATAATTTCCAGGTTTATATCCAGTAAGCTGGGGTTGCTGTCTTCTCTAAAGTTGATTTCAAGAATTGTTGGTGAAACAACTTTAAATGTTTTGTTGATATCGATTTGCATATCATCGATAGTGTAAAAATTTTCAAACTGTCCGAAAAATCTGCTCTCAACTTTGGGATCAGAATAAACATCAAATGAAAAGACGATATCCTCAGCTGTTATTGGTTTTCCGTCTGACCAGAAAATATCTTTTCGCATGTAAAGTCTCAGCAAATTATTATCCTCACTCCATTCCCACCTCTCAGCAAGCATAGGTCTAAATTCTATTATCCCCAATGAATCATTCCAAATTTCAATAGCGGGTTTCATAAATAGTAAGTCTATAAGATTTCCTTCTACTAAACTAAAAGCATACATAGGATTAATACTCTGCACATTGGACTGAATCCCTATTACGATTCTTTCATCTTTAGGATCTTTTTGAGTGGAACAACTCAGGAAGAAAACTAATATTGTTAAAAGCAGTAAGGCCGATTTTAGTGACAGCAATAAATTTCCATATCGCTTTTTATTTATTGAAGTAATCATATATGCAACCAATAGAATTTATAAATAAAAATAACCGCAATAATCGTTACAAAAATCGCCCCATATTTAATCAAAAGAAAGTGCCGGTGTATTAATTCAAATAAGTAAAAACTACTTAACTATTATACATATATGATAATATCTTGATTAGTATCAAAATCAACAATTTAACTTTTAATTATACTTGATAAATAAGTTAAGTATGCTTAATATTGAATAAACAGTAAACCTAATTAATGAAAAACATATCTAAAGAAGATTACTTAAGTGTAATCTACAAATCGGCTGACAGCAATGGTGAAATAAGAGCTAACCAGATTGCTGAAAATCTTAATATATCTGCAGCAGCGGTTACGGATATGCTTCGCAAACTTTCGAGTGAAGGTTATGTTGAATACAAGCGATACAAAGGAACAAGGTTAACAAAGAGCGGTGAAGATTATGCAAGAAGCATGGTGAGACGACACAGGATTTGGGAGTTGTTTCTGCATCAGATAGTTGGGCTGCCCTGGGATAAAGTCCACAATGAAGCACACAACCTTGAACACAGTGCCTCTGATGAATTAATTAATAGAATGGAAGAAATGCTTGACTTTCCTGAGTACGATCCGCACGGCGATCCGATTCCGGATAAAAATGGTAAGCTGCCAAAAGGAAGTTCAGGAGTGCCGCTTAACACAATAGATCCCGGAAGGAAAGTCAGAGTAAATCGTGTTCACGACTTTGATAGCAGTTTTCTGCAGTATGTTTCCAAAATAGGAATTGAACTGAACAAAGAAATTACTGTTGTTGAAGCGATGGAGTTTGATAATTCCTTATTGGTTGAGATTGATAAAAAAGAAACGAGCATTAGCAGCAAAGTAGCTGCAAATATTTTTGTAACAGAGGTTAAATAAAAGAAAAATATGACAGATCCATTAATAACATTACTAATAGGTTCAGGAATAATTCTGCTTGCGGTGGTTTCATTCTTTCCGGAAAAAGGATTATTTGCCAGGATGAAGCGAAGCAAAACAATATCTAAAAGAGTTTTGACTGAAGATGCTCTGAAGCATTTATATGACTGTGAATATAGCGGAGTAAGCTGCACTTTAAACAGTGTTGCCGGAAAACTTTCAATCTCAGAGGATGAAGCAGCAGGACTAATAACAAAGCTTGAGGAAATGGGATTGTTAACCTCGCATCAGGAAACACTTCAGCTCTCGAGTGAAGGCAGATCATATGCACTTAGGATAATAAGATTTCACAGGTTATGGGAAAAATATCTTGCAGATGAAACCGGTGTGGACGAATTGCAATGGCATCACTCCGCAGAAGAAGCTGAGCACAGACTAACTGAAGCTGATGCAGAAGCACTTGCTGCACAAATTGGTAATCCTGTATTTGATCCTCATGGTGATCCTATTCCATCAACTGATGGTATCCTTCCAGACAAAAAGGGAAGACCGTTGACCGATTTACAATTCGGAGAGTTTGCAAGCATCATTCATATTGAGGATGAACCGGATGCAATATATCAACAGCTCGTTGCTGAAGGATTATATCCTGGTATGCAGGTAAGAATGATGGAAGCAACAAAAGAACGGGTGAGATTTACAGCCAATGGAGAAGAATGTTTATTGGCTCCGCTGTTTGCAAAAAATATTACGGTTTCATCAATCAAATTTGAAAAAACTGTTGAAGGCAAATTCAAGAGTTTGTCTTCATTAAAAACCGGTGAGAAAGGCAAGGTGCTTGGAATATCAAAAGCTTTAAGAGGACAACAGCGAAGAAGGTTGATGGATCTTGGAGTTGTTCCCGGGACGGAAATTATTGCTGAGATGAAAAGTGCTTTCGGCGATCCGACTGCTTACAAAATTAAAGGAGCCTCGATTGCGCTGCGGAAAAAACTTGCTGACAGAATTTTTCTTGTCCCTGAAAACGGAGGAATGAATTGATATGAATATTAATTCAAGTAATTGCGAAACCTGTCCTGTTCATAATACTGGAAATCTAAAAAGGCTCGGCATTGATATGAGCAGCTTCGATTTTGTGGTTGCTCTTGCAGGAAATCCGAATACAGGGAAAAGCACTGTATTCAATAATCTAACCGGACTGAAGCAGCACACAGGCAATTGGCCCGGAAAAACTGTTACTCGTGCCGAAGGTGGATTTGAATTTAACGGCAGCAAATACAAACTGGTTGATCTCCCGGGAACTTATTCACTTCTTTCAACAAGCACCGATGAAGAAGTAGCCAGAGATTTTATTCTCTTCGGGCAGCCTGATGTTACAGTTGTAGTTGTAGATGCAACTCGTCTTGAACGAAATCTGAATCTTGTACTTCAAATTTTAGAAATCACAGATAGAGTAGTTCTTTGTTTAAATCTTATGGATGAAGCGGAAAGACACCAGATTAAAATTGATGAGAGAATGCTTTCAAAAGATTTAGGTGTTCCTGTTATTCCTGCTGTTGCACGTTATAACAAAGGAATGAACGAATTGCTCAATTCAATATATGAAGTTGCGACCGGAAAGTATATCTGCAAACCATATAGATTGAAAAGCAAATCAAGAGAATTAAATTTTGCTGTAGAGAAGTTGAGTAAAATGCTGCATGAAGAATTCCCGAATCTTCCGAATGCAAAATGGGTTGCTTTAAGGTTGCTCGAGGGTGATCAAAGTATTATTGATTCAATCAGGAATGGTGAATTAGGCAAAATCTATTCAAGTGATCAAAAGAAAATCGAGTTAGTGACGGTTGTTTAATGAATATGAATAGTGAACAGAAAAACAGAGAATCGATTTTATCCACAGCTAATAATTTACGCTGGGAGATTGGCGAACATTTCCACGATACCTTAATGGAATCTATTTATTTAAATGCTTCTGATATTTCAAAACGTGCTGTTACTATTCCTTCAGAAAAAGCAACTGTTAGTTGGGAAAAAACCGTTGATAAAATTTTAACAAGTCGGTACACAGGCTTCCCGATTATGTTTTTAATCCTAGGTGTGGTATTCTGGCTAACCATTGAAGGTGCAAACGTACCATCTGCAATAATCGCCTCTTTCTTGCTTGACACAATTCATCCGGCAATAAAAAATTTATCTGCATTCATTGGTATGCCGTTCTGGTTAGATGGTGTTTTAATAGATGGTGCATACCTTGCAATGGCATGGGTTATAAGTGTTATGCTTCCTCCGATGATGATATTCTTTCCGCTGTTTACATTGCTGGAAGATTTTGGCTACCTGCCGCGTGTATCTTTTAATATGGATAGTCTTTACAGAAGAGTTGGTGCTCACGGCAAGCAGGCATTAACAATGGCAATGGGTTTTGGATGTAACGCCGCAGGTGTGGTTGCAACAAGAGTCATTGACAGCCCGCGCGAGAAATTGATTGCAATTATCACAAATAATTTTTCGCTATGTAATGGAAGATGGCCGACTCAGATCCTTATTGCAACAATTTTTATTGGTGCAGCAGCTCCTGCTTATCTTGCTGGAATTGTATCCGCGGCTGCTGTTGTTTTTATTGCCGTGCTTGGAATAGTTTTTAGTTTGGTTGTTTCGTGGGGTTTATCAAAATCTGTTCTGAAAGGAGAGGCTTCAGCTTTTAGTCTTGAACTTCCTCCTTACAGACCGCCGAGGATTTTACGAACACTATATACATCTCTGATTGACAGAACAATTTTTGTTCTTTGGCGTGCGATTATTTTTGCAATACCGGCTGGAGTGGTTATCTGGCTTGTTGGAAACGTAACAATAGGAGGTGAGTCTGCGGCCAACATTTTCATAAATTGGATTAATCCATTTGCATTTATATTAGGTCTGAACGGTGTGATATTTCTTGCGTACATAATTGCAATACCAGCAAATGAAATTGTTATACCATCTATTTTGATGTTAACAGTTGCGAATCTTGGTCTTGCCGGAGTTGGTGCAGGCAGCGGTGTAATGTTTGAACTCGATTCCGTTGTAGACACTGCAAATATTCTTAACGCCGGCGGATGGACATTGTTAACCGGAATTAATTTGATGATTTTTAGTTTGCTGCATAATCCTTGTTCAACAACTATCTATACTATTTACAAAGAAACTAAAAGTGTAAAGTGGACTTTGATTTCCTCATTCCTTCCCATTGCAATGGGGTTGATTGTTACATTTTTTGTTACTCAGATTTGGAGATTAATAGCTCAATAAAACTATTTATTGATCATACATAGGATTATCATATAAAATCCCGTCTAAAAAAAACCACTCGAAGTTTTAAAGAATAATAATTATCTCTGTAACAGTTACCAGTAAATTTTGACTTTGCTCTGGTTAACAAATATGTTACCTTTATTCTTGTGAGAGAAATAATTTTCTATAGAACAATCAATAATAAATCTCCTGTTGAGGAGTTTCTTAATTCACTATCAGATAAACATGCTGAAAAGGTTTTATGGGTTTTACGTTTAATTAAGCAGCTGGATCGAATTCCTGCTGATTACCTTAAGAAACTGGAAAACACAAATGATATTTGGGAAGTAAGAGCAAGCTCAGGTAACAACGAGTTCCGGTTACTTGGTTTTTGGTATAAATCAAATTTTATTGTGTTGACAAATGGATTCAAAAAGAAGACACAGAAAACGCCTAAATTAGAAATAGAATTAGCTCAGAAAAGAAAAAAAGAATTTTTAGAAAGGAATTAAAAATGGATGACCTTGCAAAATATATAGCCAAAAGAAAGAGAAGAAGTAAAAAGTTTTCTAAGAATTTTGAGAAAGGATACGAGAGTTTCAAAATTGGAGTGCTGCTTCGTCAGGCAAGAGAGGAGGTTGGCGTTACCCAGGAAGAACTCGCAAAAATGTTAAGCACCAAGAAATCCGCAATTTCTCGGATAGAAAACCACGCTGAAGATATAAGGCTTTCCACATTAAAAAGCTATCTTGAAGCATTGGGGAAGAAATTGCAAATAAACATACAGTGATATTTATTATTATATTTAATTTATCAGGGAGAAATTAAAATGAAGCATCTAATCATTCTTCTAATGGTCGTAAATTTGTATTCGTTCACGTACTCACAGGAAGTGAGATTTATTGAAGTAACGGGAACTGCGAACATTGAATATCCTGCCGACCAGATAAACTGGACAGTCAGCATAAACAAAATTGAAAACTCTCTTGACGAAAGTGCAGAGAAAGCTAATTCTGTCCTTAACGATTTAATTATTACTTTAAAGCAAATTGGGATAGATGACAATGATATCCAGATATCACCTATTCAACAGGGTAGATATTATGAAAATGAAATTGATAGACAATACAGAAAATTTGTTGGCTTTTCTTCAAACATAAATGTTAGTTTTATTTTAAGAGATTTAAACAAATATCCCCAGCTTGTCAGAAAATTATCAGAATCAGATGAATATGATAAAACAAGATCATCTTGGGATGATTCAAAATATGAAGAACATCATAAAAGTACGCTCATCTCTGCTTCCGATAATGCGAGAAACAAAGCAACGTATTTAGCTGAAAATTTTGGTATGCAGATTGGTTCTGTTTTGGAAATTCAGGAAGGCAGCCAAGCTGCAGGTTATCCAAATCCTTTTAATACAACCACATCATTAGGATATGAAACACCAATTGCAGCCGGAAAAATATCATATACCAGGAGTTTAAAAATAAAATTTGAATTGAAGGAGAAATAGGAATGCCTCATAAAAAAATTCGCCTTCTCTCCTGGAATGTTAACGGAATCCGTGCGATTCAGAAAAAAGGATTTCTCGATTGGTTAAAAAATGAAAATCCGGATATTCTCTGTCTACAGGAAACTAAAGCTCATCCAGATCAACTTGATGATGTGCTAAAAAATGTTGACGGATATTCAGCTTACTTTTCTTCTGCAGAGAAGAAAGGCTACAGCGGTGTTGTTACTTACACAAAGCTCAAACCTAAAAATGTTTACCATGGCATTGGAATAAAAAAGTTCGACAGCGAGGGAAGATTTATCATAACTGAGTTTGACGAGTTCACTCTGTTCAACATTTATTTCCCGAACGGCAAAGCTTCGGCAGATCGCCTCCAGTACAAAATGGAATTCTATGAAACATTTCTGAAGCATTGTAAAAAGCTTCTTAAAGAAGGGAAGAGAATCGTTGTTTGTGGTGATGTCAATACTGCTCACAAAGAAATTGATCTTGCAAGACCAAAAGAAAATTCACAGACTTCCGGTTTCCTTCCACAGGAAAGAGAATGGATTGATAAATTTCTCGCTGCTGGATTTATAGATACATTCAGAATGTTCAACCAGGAGCCAGAACAGTATACCTGGTGGGATATGGTAACACGAGCGCGTGAACGGAACGTCGGCTGGCGTATTGATTATTTTTATATAAGTGAAAACTTCAAAGACAGAATAACCTCTGCATCTATTCATCAGGATATAATGGGTTCAGACCATTGCCCCGTTAGTATTGAAATATTGCCGAACAAATCTTAATGAATTTTTTTATTCGCTCAGTTGTTATATCTTCAAAATAAAATCTCACAGAAATTTCATTATTAAGACTTCAGGATTATTTTGATAAAAACCGGCAAATTTTTCTTTTTTCTGATAATTGTGTCACTTCAATTAAATGCACAGCAGCTCGCACCTGCAAGTGCAAAAATTATTGTTGATTCATATTCATTGGAAAAATCCCGCTCAATTCCGATTGGAGTTTTAGCTGAACTTGAAAATGACTGGCATCTTTACTGGCGAAATTCTGGTGACACAGGAATACCAACATCAATTGAATTTGATTTACCAGAAGGAATCAGCATCTCGGAAATTCTATGGCCTGTTCCAAAAGTTTTTGAGTTTGATGGACTTGCAAGTTTTGGTTATGAAAAACAGGTCTTGTTAATTGCTGAATTGAACATACCTGAAAACTTTGAATCAAATTCTGTTTTAATTACAGCCAGGGTGAAATCGTTGATATGCAAGGACGTTTGTATTCCGTTTAATACAAACGTTTCCAAGGAAATAAAGTTGATGAATTCATTCTCAGCAGAGGATGAGATCTCGAAACTATTTTCTCAAACAAGAATAAATTTACCCGAAGCTAAAAATGATTTTGAGTTATCAGTTGTCCCTGAAGAGAATAATCTAACTATCGTATTTGAGAATCTAAATTATGATCTCGCAAAAATAAATTCGCTTTACTTTCTTCCTTATGAAAGCGGAATATTTAAGAACACTGCTGAGCAGAATAACAAAATAAAGGATAAGAGATTTGAACTGATGATTGAATATGATCAGTTCAAAACTGAAGAGTTTAGGGAACTGTTCGGAATTTTAGTTTTTCAATTTAATGATGCAGCTCAATCTCAAAAAGCTTATGAAATTAATAAACAAATAAACACCAATAACTAATTACAGGAGGTTCTATTATGAACAGAAAATTCGCAATCATATTCTTAGTCTTCTTCAGCGGTTTGGTATTTGCCCAGCAGGCAAAGCTGAACGAATCAGCGCCTGATTTCAGGCTGACAGATTCAAACGGAAGCGAACATTCACTCAGCGACTTTGCAGGTAAAATTGTTGTACTTGAATGGATAAATTATGATTGTCCATTCGTGGAGAAACACTACGATTCAAAGAATATGCAGAGCTTGCAGGAGAAATACACTGAAGAGGGTGTAATCTGGCTGGCGATCTGTTCTTCTAATAAAGGCAAGCAAGGAAATTTTTCTGTCGAAGAAATCAATAAAAGATCAAAGAATCAAGGTGCAAAGTTTACTGCATACCTGATAGATGAAGGTGGAACCGTTGGAAAAATGTACGGAGCTAAAACAACTCCGCATATGTACATCATAGATAAAAATGGAATGCTTGTTTACGCAGGCGGAATAGATGATAAAGCAACCACGGATGTTGATGACATTGAAGACTCCAAAAATTATGTCGCCACAGCGTTAGATGAATTACTTGCTGGAAAAGAAGTTAGCGTACAAAGTTCAACTCCTTATGGATGCAGTGTAAAATATTAATCAACAAATTTTATTTATTATGGTCTTAGCAGCGGAACAAAATGCTGCTGAGACCTATTTTTATGAAGTGCATAAATCAACCGAACTAATTCTCACTTGATCATTCTTATGAAAATCCAAAATAAATTAACAAACGAATCAAGTCCTTATCTTCTTCAGCACGCGAACAATCCAGTTGATTGGTATCCGTGGGGAAGTGAAGCACTCGACAAAGCGAAATCAGAAAATAAACTTGTTATAATAAGTATTGGTTATGCAGCCTGTCACTGGTGTCACGTGATGGAACACGAATCTTTTGAAGATGAGTCAGTTGCAAGGGTGATGAACGACTTTTACGTTTCAATTAAAGTTGATCGGGAAGAACGACCGGATGTTGACCAGATTTATATGGACGCTGCCCACCTGATTACAGGAAGAGGCGGCTGGCCTTTGAATGTAATTGCTTTACCTGATGGCAGACCTGTTTTCGCCGGGACTTATTTCAGAAAAAATGATTGGACTAAAATTCTTCTTTACTTCAAAGACCTTTATCTAAAGGAACCAGAAACTTTTAATACGGAAGCCGAGAAACTGACGAATGCGATAAAGTCAATCAAAGTTCCTGGTTTGGGTGAAGGAAAATCATCTTTTACAAAGGAAGATCTTGATGAAGTATTCAACAAAATAATTTCATACATTGATTTTGAGAATGGCGGAACCAGAGGCGCACCAAAGTTTCCAATGCCGAGTATTCACCAATTTCTTCTGACCTATAATTTTCATATAAAAAATCCAAAAGCACTTGAGGCGGTTACAACCACTCTTGATAAAATGGCTGATGGAGGAATTTATGATCACATCGGCGGAGGATTTGCTCGTTACTCTACTGATGATATTTGGAAAGTTCCTCACTTTGAAAAGATGTTGTATGATAATGCTGAACTTGTCAGCCTTTATTCACACGCCTACAAAGTAACCGGCAATGATTTGTATAAAAAAGTAGTTTACGAAACCCTTGACTTCATTGAAAGAGAAATGACTGATGAATCGGGCGGATTTTATTCTTCACTCGATGCTGATTCTGAAGGGGAAGAAGGGAAATATTATGTTTGGACCAAAGAGGAAATTGAAAATCTTCTCGGTAAAAGCTCTGAACTCTTCTGTGATTATTATTCCATTTCATCAATTGGCAACTGGGAAGGAAATAATATTTTATTCATCACTCAGAAAAAGGAAGACCTATCAAAAAAATATCAAATTAGTGAAGAATTATTCGACAGAACAATTAGCGAATCAAAGAAAATATTATTTGATGAAAGAAACAAAAGAATAAGACCAGGACTTGATGATAAAATTCTTACCTCCTGGAATTCTCTAATGCTGAGAGGTTATGTTGATGCTTATGCTGCTTTTGGTGAGAAAAAATTTCTTGAAGCAGCTGTGAAGAACGGTGAATTCATTCTTAACAATATGATGAGTGAGGATGGCAGGTTAAACAGAAATTATAAAAATGGCTTGCCTCGGCGAAGCACTTCAGCGAAGCCGGGGAAGAGCAACATCAATGCATTTCTTGATGATTATGCTTACACAATTGAAGCACTCATAAGTTTGTATGAAGCAACCTTTGATGAGAAGTGGATACACAACGCCAAAAGAATTGCTGATTATGTTTTACTTCACTTCAAGGATGAGCATTCTGATTTCTTCTTTTATACTTCTGATCTGGATGATCCGCTGATTGCCCGAAAAATAGATTTTTCTGATAATGTAACTCCTTCGTCAAATTCATCTTTGGCTGAAGGTTTATTCAAGCTGTCGAAATTTTTCTATAAAGATAATTATGAAGAATTAGCTGGCAATCTTGTGAAGTCAATTAAGAATGCAGCAGTAATGAATCCAACCTTTCACTCATATTGGTTATTTCTTGCGGTTAAACTTTCGTTCCGGTTTTATGAGCTTGGTGTTGTCGGAGAGAATTATGAAAAAGAAAGAGAAAAAATCAGTAAGCATTTCTTTCCTAATATTGTTTTATTTGGAAGCAGGAAGGAAAGTTCTCTGAAAATTTTAGAAAACAGATATGTTAAAGGAAAAACTTTAGTCTATGTTTGTGAAAACCGAACCTGCCAGCTTCCTGCTGAAGATTTTGAAAGTGTAATAGTTCAGATATCCCAAAAATAAAATTTGGGAAAAAATGAGTGTTGACTGCCAGATATTTTCTTCTTTTATTTCCTCGCCGATAAAAAATATTAGGGTAAACATCTGTGGCCTGGATAAAACCAAATTATTTCTTCATCCCGCTTTTTGTAATTATTACTGCATCCGCAGCATCCTATTTTGCAGAGACAGGCAGAGCTTGGTATAAAACAATTAATCTTCCCGATTGGACTCCCTCAGGTTCGTTAATGGTTTTAGCATGGACAATAATATTTGTTTTAAGTTCTTTATCTCTCCTGATAATTTGGAATAAGTACTCATCCGAAAAAAAAATTGGAATTGTGATAGGTCTATTTGTTATTAATGCGATATTAGTTGTGGGATGGAATATTCTCTTTTTCTCTCATCAACAGGTAGGTTTGGCTTTCTTTCAGGCGGTGCTTCTAGTAATAAATTTAATACTACTTATCTTTTTTACCTGGCGCTTTTCTAAACTTGCTGCGTATTTACTTATTCCGTATTCTCTCTATCTCCTATTCTCTACTGTTCTCACATTTAATGTATGGATGATGAATTAACAATAAATAAAAAGAGTCCGGCATTTGCCGGACTCTAATATCACAAAAGCTAAATGAATTTACTTTACTTGAGTAACATCATCTTCTTTGTCTGAACGGAATTTGCTGATTGCAATTTGTAGAGGTAGACACCGGTTGATAGATTTGAAGCATCAAAAGTAACTTCAAATGAACCAGCCTGGCTGAATCCATTTACTAATACTGCAACTTCTTCACCAACTGTGTTGTATACCGAAATTCTGATATTGCCAGGCTCAGGCACACTATATTTAATGCTAGTTGATGGGTTGAACGGATTCGGATAGTTCTGTTCTAAGTTGAATGTGGCCGGTGTAGATACTTCAACCTCAACTTCCTGGGAGTATTCAAATGTTCCGTCGAAATCAATTTGTTTCAGTCTGTATGTGTAATTTCCATTCTGTAAATTCTGATCAGAGAATGAATAAGATTTTGCTTCAGTCGTTGTTCCAAATCCGGGAACAAAACCAACTTCTGTATATTCAGAATTAGCAGATGTTCTCTCAACACTGAATCCACTGTTGTTAAGTTCAGAAGCAGTCTCCCACAACAATCTGACATCACTGCCGATGACAGATGCTATGAATGAAGTTAGCTCAACCGGAACAGGAGTATAGCAGTTTCCGGCGATCGCCGTTAGTGTAGCTTTATCTGTTGTTCCTACACCCACTGTTGTAAACCCGCCGACTACATATACATCATTATCCATTTTTCCGCAGCCTTTAAAGTTGGATCGTGGCTGAGCTAAGCTTGGAGTTAATACTTCCCAAGCATCTGTACAGAAATTATATAAATGTGTTGCACCTGTAAGAGTAGCTCCACCTACAGCGCCCCCCGTGAAGAAAATTCCCGCAGCTGCTGGATAAGTGCCTAATACTGCAGGAAATGATGCCATTCTTGTAACACCGCCTGCAGGATAAGCAGTAACGGTAGTCCAGGTTATTTGTGTTGGATTTCCAGGATCTATTACACCTTTGTAAGTGTTACCAGGTCCTGCTGCACCGATCCAGCCACCTGTAGCAATAATAGTGTAATTTAATATTCCTCCACCCAACATAGAAACTGCAACGGGCAATGATGTGCAGGCAGTGTAAGTATCTGTGGCTACGTTGTATAGCTGAACTGAGCTAAAAACAGTCGTCCCAAATAAACCATCTCCTCCGCCTATAACATATACATAATTATTATCTTCAGACTTGACTACCAAAGCATCTGTTACGAGAGTTAACATGTTGGCTTTTGTAGCCCAGGTGTTGGCTACAGGATCATACATATAGGTCTTTCCTAAGCCTGCAGTACTCTGCCCACCGAATACATAAATTTTATCACCAATTGTAACTGCTGTAGCAGTACTCATACCAGTTGGTATTGGTGCAAAGCCTGTATTTGACCACGTGTTTGCAGCTACATCGTATCTTGCAACTTGCGTATGCTGTGTGGTGGAGCCACCACCGAACTGGTAAATGTAGTCATTTCCACCAATTGTGATGTAAGCGACGCAGCTACGTGAATAAGCGTTAACAGATGGCGCCAATGAAGTCCAGGCTAAAGTAGTCAATACACTTTCACCTGTTATCTCATTTATTATTTGCGGAGTTGCTTGGGCATTATAGTCTACACCCGGAATGCCATAGTTCTGTGCTAATGCTGTTCCGCAAAGCAAAGAGAATGTGAATATAAGAGTAATAAGTTTTTTCATAAAGAGCCCTCCTTTATTGAATGATTTAAAGATTTGTGAATTGATTCGTCTGTAATTTGAAAAAATATTTTATGAAAGTCAATAAAAATCTTAAGGAAACTGATTGGCCAATCGAGGATGAAAATAGACCCGAAAGTATTGCCAAGCAAAAACCTGCGGATTTTTAATGGAAAAGAGGTATCGGGGTTTTTGTACGGAGGATTGATGTCTTTGAGAAGACCAGATCCGTACGAAAAAACCGGCAGCTAAATGTTTAAAGGAAATTTAATACTAATTAAAAAGGGCACAGTTGCCCGTGCCCTTAAATTAAGAGTGTGATGAAATTATTATTTCACCAAGATCATCTTCTTAACATTTGTGAACTCATTTCCGTTTACACCAGTAGCTTCAATCTTGTAGAAGTAAACACCGCTGTTAATGCCTGATGCATTAAAGTCATACGTGTGAACTCCCTGTGTTAGATTCTGATTAACAAGTGAAGCAACTTCCTGACCGAGAATATCAAATACTTTCAGACTTACTTTCGAGTCAACAGCAAGCGAGAAGGAAATTCTTGTGCTCGGGTTAAATGGATTCGGGTAGTTCTGATCTAGGCTGAATGATGCCGGTGCAATAACTTCAACTTCAACTTCATCGGAGTAAGTAAACGTTCCGTCCAAATCAATTTGTTTCAGTCTGTATGAATAAACACCGTTACGTAAGTTCTGATCAGAGAATGAATATGACTTTGGTTCTGTTGTAGTTCCAAATCCGGGAACAAAACCTACTTCCATAAACTCCGTGTTAGAATATTTTCTTTCGATACTGAATCCGCTGTTGTTAAGTTCAGAGGCAGTTTCCCAAAGCAGCTTAACATCACTACCGGTTACAGATGCTATGAATGAAGTTAGCTCAACCGGAACGACGCTGATATTCCAGGTAGCTGCAACTTCAGCAGCATCAAGTGCACGGCTGTAAAATCTGAATTCATCAAGTAACGCACCAGCAGGAATGCTTGCCGCGGTACCGTAACTGCCAACTTTAAAAGGTATAGCGGCATTTAAATTTAATGCAGCTTGTGCAACTGCAGATTGAAATGTACCATTCACATAAGTCCTAATTTCGGGCACGGTTGCATCATACACAAAGTGAACTACGCTAGGACCAGGCAGAACACCAGTTACATTTACATTTGTAATTCCAGTGCCTCTTAATGTAATATTTCCAGCACCTGCAGCTCCTGCAGTAAAACATCTGAAGCTTGTGGTTATATCATTACCAAATAAATAACAGAAAGCAGAAGTACCGATATTATTTAGCCATAAAGATATTGTCCAGCTTGAAGCCCCAACATCCATGTTCCAGCCTGTATTAACGTAATCTGTAGTTCCTGTTCCACCAGCACCAATCAAACCTGAGTTAAATTGACCTGTTGGACCCATTGTCATTCCTCCAACAAGTGGGGCAGATGGAAAACCGCCTCCAGGTACGGCATAATTTGTAGTTTGAGTGCCTCCGGTTTCATCGAACAGGTAATATAATATTTCGGGTAACCCAAAACCGCTGCCGCCTGCTTCGTAGATCCAGGTGCCGCTGCTAAAGACTTCAGACGAAGTCCACGGATTGTTCAGCGGTGTCAGATAAGTATTTGTGTTTAGATCATAAACGTAAACGAACCCGGGCTCATCCGTTATCAAGTAAGCAATTCCTGAATTGCTGATAGCTAAACCATCAATGTCTGTCTGACCAGCCGGATATGGTGTAATAAGAGTACCGGTTCCATCCGTGTTAATGCGAAACAATCCTGAACCGAACGGTGTAGTATCATCATTTGTTGCATAGATGATACCTGTATTCTGGTCAATAGCAAGACCTCCCAGATCAAAATCGGCATCAATATAGTCAATGTGAACTCTAGCCACGAGAGTTGAAGTGTTGATTTTATAAACTGCCTCGTTAGCAATGTTCTTTATTGCATACAATTCACCGTTATAAAATGCAAGACCAACTACCGATTGCGTTGCGCCGAGAGTATCCACGATTGTTCCTAACTGTGTGACAGTGCCTCCAACAGGCCACTCGTATAAAGTTGAGCCGTTATTGAAGTAAACTTTGTTGTTGGCTACATCAAAGGCTGCACCCCAAAACTGGTAACCAATCAAAGCCTGTAGCCATTCGTTTGTCGCAGGATTACCAAAATATGCTGGAACCGTTATATCATCCACAGCAATGAACAATGGATGGGTTACTTCCAGTATTGATGTAGGTGGATTTGGTTTTATACTCGGTGACTGCTCTTCAGCTAGAGCCATTGCCTGCTCACGTAAAGTTTCTTTGTTGTCATTAGCATTCTCCTGAGCTAATGCTAAACCCGATATAAATATGAACAACAAAAAGATATTGAAGAATTGTTTCATAGAAAGCCCTCCTTTGAAATTATGAAAGAGAATAGTTGATTATCTTAGTTATAATTTTCAAAAATCTTTTGAAAAAGTCAATAATTAATTAAAAAAAATGCAAGAAAATAGAATTAGACTTTTACAACCCGGTCTTAAAAATAATGGTCCGGTTGTTTACTGGATGAGCCGCGACCAGCGGGTTCACGATAACTGGGCGATGATCTATGCTCAGAAACTGGCGATTGAAAAGAATAAACCACTTGCAGTTGTTTTCAACCTGGTTCCTGATTTTCTGGAAGCAACAATCCGTCAATATGGATTTATGCTGAAAGCTTTAAAGGAAGTTGAAGCAAAGTTGGCGAGATATAATATTCCTTTCTTTTTACTGGAAGGAAAACCTGAAGTAGAAATACCAAAGTTTATCAAAAAGACCAACACATCAGTCTTAGTTTCTGATTTTGATCCATTAAGAATAAAGCGAATCTGGAAAAGAGAAGTTGCAAAGAAAATTGATATTCCATTTTATGAAGTTGATGCACACAATATTGTTCCGTGTCTTATTGCATCAAATAAAACAGAATTCGGAGCTTATACAATTCGCCCCAATATTCACAAACTGCTGCCGGAGTTTTTAGATGAGTTTCCATCAATCAGAAAAATGAAAAAAACAGAATCTTCGACATCAGATAAAATTAATTGGGGTGGTGTTTTAGCGTCATTAAAAATTAATCGTGAAGTAAAAGAAGTTGATTGGATAAAACCCGGTGAGTTAGCTGCATCAAAATCATTAAAAGATTTTCTTGAAAACAGATTGGAACGATATTCAGAAGACAGAAACGATCCGAATAAAAATGCTTTATCAAACCTTTCTCCTTACCTTCACTTCGGCCAGATTTCTGCTCAGCGAGTAGCGTTAACGGTTCAACAGTTTTATCAAAAGAATCCTTCTGCAGAAACATTTCTTGAAGAGCTCATTGTACGAAGAGAACTCTCTGATAACTTTTGTTACTTCAATCCTAAGTATGATTCGTTTGATGGATTCCACAATTGGGCAAAAGAAACTATTAATAAGCACAGAAAAGACAAAAGAGAATTCGTTTATTCTTTGAAAGATTTTGAAAATGCAAACACTCACGAAGATTTATGGAATGCTGCTCAGAAAGAATTGATCGTAACCGGAAAAATGCATGGCTATATGAGAATGTATTGGGCAAAGAAAATTCTTGAATGGAGTAAGTCTCCTGAAGAAGCATTAAGAATTGCCATCTATTTAAATGATAAATATGAGCTTGATGGAAGAGATCCGAATGGTTATGTTGGCTGTGCCTGGTCAATTGGTGGGGTTCACGACAGAGCATGGGCAGAACGACCAGTTTATGGTAAAATTCGCTACATGAACAGAAATGGAGCCGCCCGAAAATTTGACGTCAGCTCGTATATAAAGAAGTTCATTTAAGACGCCGCGGCAGTAAAACTGACTCAAAATTACTCACTTTTAGTCAAATTTTCTTTTTAAAACATTTATTTCCTTCCAAATTGCAATTTTTAGATAAAAACTTCGGCAAAGATGTTGACTTATGATGTCTACAAATTCAGGGAGAACATTAGTAAATAAATGATACAAAAGCCACAAAAGCTACAATTAAGTCTTACCATCCAGTTTGCCGTCTTCTTCATTATAGTTGCCGGACTGATCTACTACTATTTTAGTCAGAAGTTTGAGGAAGAGGTACTCGATAAATTTAAGTTTAAATCTGAGATGATAACGAAGTTTCTTGAGCAGAATCCTCAGTTCTTCTGGGCCAATAGAATTGAAGATAAGACCCAACTAATACAACTTATGTTTTTAAATGAAATTAATTACCTCGTGCTCGAAAACAATTATGGTGAGTTGGTTGATGCCGTAAATCTGGAAACGGCAGAACATTATCTTTATGTAGCTGCCAATGATAATGACAATATTTCTTTTGATGAAACTATTTATCGTGTTGTAATGCCGGTGAGTTTGGATAAAATTCAAGAAGGTAAGGCTTACCTGGGGTTTCACGCAGGAACAATTGCAAGCGAACTAAAAAGAAAAACACTCCTAACTGCACTTTTTAGTCTGTCGATTTTATTAGCTGGAATGGTTTTTACTTTTTTCCTTAGCTCAATTTCGTTCAGACCAATTACCAAACTTATATCTGCGTTAAGTAAAGCGGATATCAAAGAACAAAAACTTCTGTTAAGTAAATTCAAGAACAATGAAATAGGAATAATTGCTCAAAAAGTATATGAAATTCTTAACGAGCTGGACAAATCCTCAAGTGAGGTTAATAACTTAAACGAAAAGTTAAAAGATGTTTTCCGTGATAAAATATATGAGCTAGATGTTGAAATTAATCAGCGAAAAAGAGCGGAAAATTTTTTGAAGAAGAGTGAAGAGCAGTTTAAGCTTCTTTTTGAAAACGCTCCTATAGGTATGTTTATTATTTCGAGTGATGGGAAGGCTCTCAAAGCTAACAAAGCATTTTGTAATACTATTGGCTATGATTTTCACGAAATTATTGGTGCGCACATTAAATATATTTTTAGCGGGAATAAATCGGGTGATGTGAAATCTACGTTTCAACTTATTCTCGAAAACGAAAGTCTGGATACCGAATGCAATTTAATTAAGCGCGATGGTCGGAAGATTACGGTAATATTGAAGGCAATTAAAATCAGCGATGACAATGGCGAACTCCGGAATACACTTATTCAGGTGCTGGATATCACTGAAATCAAAAAAGGGCAAAGTGATATTTTAATTGCGTTAGATAAAGCAAAGGAATCGGACAGGTTGAAGAGTGCTTTTCTTGCACAAATGTCTCACGAAATAAGAACTCCTTTGAATGTAATATTACCAGCAATACCAATAATTGCCGATGAGCTGAATAATAAAGATGAGGAGACATTAAGCATACTTAATTCTGTGGAAAATGCTGGTAAAAGACTTCAAAGAACAATTGATATGATTCTTTCGATGTCTGCTGTACAAAGCGGCAACTACAAGCCAAGGTTTGAAAACTTTAACCTTGCTGATGATTTAAAAAATCTTTCTAAGGAATTTATTTCGGTTACAAAGGAAAAAGGGCTTCAACTGTTTTTTAGCAATAGCTGTTCAGATTCAGAAATTGCGGCAGACCGGTATACAGTGAACCAAATATTTCAGAATTTGATAGGCAATGCTGTTAAGTATACACATAAAGGACACATTAACATATCTGTTGAAGATTATCAAAAAGGTAAAGTTATTGTTAAAGTTGAAGACACAGGAATTGGAATAAGCTCCAAGTATATTAAAAATTTATTTGCACCTTTCTCACAGGAAGATACCGGACAAACAAGAAAGTATGAAGGCAACGGTCTTGGTTTAGCGCTTGTGAAAGAATATGTAAGAGTAAACAATGGTGAAATAAATGTTCAGAGCGAGAAGAACAAGGGAACAGTATTTTCGGTCGTGTTTGATAAGAAAATTCAAAATCCTCTTTTTGAACAAAAAAAGTATCTCATTAATGAAGTAAAAACATTGCTTAATTAATACTGGCCTGTTCAAGATAGATTTTCCGGATTAGATAGAAAATAATTTTAAGCAATACATTTTACTCAGTTCGGATCATCACATTCCTCGGGTAAAGAGATTAAATCAGATTTTTTTAACCCTCTTTCAAATTCTATATTTCGCACCAATTAAATTAATTTAAGGCAAATGAACAATTTCAAAGTACTGCTGTTCTATAAGTATGTACAAGTGCAAAACCCCAACTTAATTGTTAATGAACATCTTGACTGGTGCCTGCAAAATGATATTAAAGGCAGAGTATTTTTTGCAAACGAAGGTGTGAATGGAACTGTTTCTGGTTTGGTTGAAAATATTGAAAAATATAAATCACACTTGACAAGCTATCCTGAGTTTAAAGATTTATGGTTCAAAGAGGACGATGCAGATGAGCATGTATTTAAAAAAATTCATGTCAGGTTGAAAAATGAAATCGTTCATGGCGATTTAGAAAATGTTTCAACAGAACACGGTGGAAAGAGACTATCTCCAAAAGAATTGCTTCGATTCTACGAGGAAGGAAAAGATTTTGTTATTGTTGATGCTCGTAACTGGTACGAAAGTAAAATCGGGAAGTTCAAGAACGCCATTACACCTCCGATGAAAAATTTCCGTGAGTGGAAAAAAGTAGTTGATGAAGATCTGAAAGAATATAAAAATAAAACTGTCGTAACTTATTGCACCGGTGGAATAAGATGTGAGAAAGCTTCAGCTTATATGTTTGAAAAAGGATTTAAAGATGTTTACCAGCTCGATGGCGGCATTGTCAACTTCATCAAAAAATTTCCTGATACTTACTGGGAAGGCGGAATGTTTGTATTTGATGAAAGAAGAGTTGTTAATCCAAATTCGAAGGAAGAATTAAAGCATATTGCACAATGTTACTTCTGTGGAAAGCCAACTTCATATTACATTAACTGCCACAATGTTGAGTGTGATAAAATTATAGTTTCCTGTCACGAATGTAAGGTTGAACAAGATTACTGCTGTTCAGATAAATGCAGAGATAGTAAAATTAAAAGAAAAGTTTTTCATGGATAAATTATATTGTAATAACAATCAATACTCACTAAATCAAGGAGGCAGCTATGAAACTCATCAAGCAAATCTTGACTTTCATCCCGATACTAATTTTATCAATACTAGTATTTATTGGATGCAATTCAAAACCAGATAGGCAAAAGTTAGAATCTGAAGTTTATGATTTACTAAGGTTGACAGTTGAGATGTTTGATAATAAAGATCTCGACGGACTGGTCAACCGTTTTACACAGGATGGTAGTTTAAAGATCACGAATTATCCAATTGTAATTGGTCACGATGCATTAAGAGTAAATTATGAGAATAATCTAAAGCTTGAAAATTTCGACATAAAATTGGATATAGTTAAGATTGATATATCGGAAAAAGGAGATATGGCTTTTGTCTTAAGTGACTATGCTGTCTCATTCGATATACCAGCAGGAAAAATTCAGGATGAGGGAAAAACTTTGCTCGCATTGAAAAGAGTAAATGAGCAATGGAAAATTGCAGCGGAAAATTTAAGCAGCAATCCACCTGTTCAATAATATAGATTCAACATTAATTAAAAAGCGGGCAGTAAAAAGTTTAGTAACTGCCCGCTAATCAATTATTATTTAAAAATCGTTACTTCTTCCACTCAGCAAGCATTGACTTCATATTGTCAAAATCAAACGGTGCGCTTTCCATTTTGCTGCCAAGGCCAATTGCTTTTTCCATCGTAGCAATAGCTTCATTCTTCATACCAAGCTTATTCTGGATTTGGGCTTTAACTCTTGTATTCCAGTAAACTTCTTTTATTAAACAGGAAGCTTCTATCCAGCTTAATGCTTCTTCAAGATTTATATTTGCGTTTAAACAATATTGAGCAGCCTGAAATGTTGGTGACCAGCTTAACTGTTCTCTTGCTTTAGAAAGAAATAGCTCCTGGGTATTAGTTTCGATTTTAAAAGAAACTTTTATTTTATCCCATAAAAGATTTACTGAAACAGAATTGTCTGTAAAATCAGTAAAAAGAAAAGTCATTCTTTCCATAAAGTGATGCTCTTCGGGTTTAGCCTTTACGCGCAGCACTTCATTGTCTTTATTAAAGTTTGAGCTGCCGTCTACTTTAGTGTCCTTGCTGAAAATAAATTCCCATTCACTTTCATTCGGAATTGTGTGAATGCCGTAAGTTCCTGCCAGTAATTCACTCCCATTTATTTTTACAGCATCGCTGAATGTAATTGTAGTTGCTTCGTTAGCTCCGGTGCGCCAAATTTCTCCGATAGGAACGAGCTCACCCCATACTTTTCTTCCTTTGACTCCAGGTGAACCATAATCAATTTTTACTTCGGTTACTCCGACAAACTGAATAACAGTTGCATCCGGACTTGGGCGCGGTGTTTTTATTTGTTGTCCAAATGTGCTTAGTGATAAAATAAAAATAAGCACCATCGAGAGTTGAAATATTTTCAACATTTATTCCTCCTTTGATTTGTTTGATACAGGTTAGTTTAATTATAAATTTGGTTGCGAAGTTAAAGAGTGATTTTCATATATACAATGCACACTGAAGAAGAAAATTATACAGATTCAGAACTAGGCTTAAAAAAAGCAAAACCAATTACAAATTGGGATATTTTTAAAAGATGGGTTCCTTCAATTATTATTTTACCGCTTGCAGCATATTGGGTTATAAATCGCGGTGAATTCGGACTGCTGGATAATATTGATCTGGTAATCCACGAAGCAGGGCATTTTTTCTTTATGCTTTTTGGCAAGTTTATTTATACTCTCGGCGGAACTTTGATGCAGATAATTTTGCCTTCAATCATTGCAGGTTACTTTTTCAGAAATAATTACAGAACCGGTGTACAATTTGGACTTCTCTGGCTGGGACAAAACTTTATTAACATCAGTGTTTACGCTGCCGATGCACAGGCTCGAAAACTTCCATTGCTTGGTGGAAAAAAAGTTTATCACGACTGGCATTATCTCCTTGGAGAAGTTGGAATTCTTGAATACGATTACATCGTTGGATATACTTTCCTGGGAATTGCAGTTATTGTTTTTGTTGTTGCTGTTATAATGCCTCTTTTAACTCACGATTAAATTGTATCTTTTTTCCCTGAAAAAATATAAAGAGAATATGTTTAGATTAATTTTTATATCGATTTTAGTACTTACAGTTAAAGCAAGTGCACAAATTGATTCTCTCGTTACCTATCATAACAATGGAAAAATTGAATCGATCGTTCGTTTGAGAGATAATGTACGTGACGGCGATGCAAGTTTTTATTGGGAAAATGGAAATCCGAAAGAAGAGCTTACTTATGTTAACGGGCGCGTTGATGGGCTTGTGAGAAGATATAACCAAAAAGGTGTGCTGCAAGAGATGTTTTCAATTGAAAACGGCAAAAGAGAAGGACCGACTTCGCTTTTTGACAGTACCGGCAAGTATGTTGATGATATTTATTACGAAGAGGGAATTCTTGTGGTTGATAAGATTGTGCTTGATTCCGGCCCCAAGAAAGAAGATAAAGTAACTGAAACCATTGCAGTTATCAAACCTCCAGCTACTCAAAAAAAGAAAAAACAAAATAGCGATGATTTTGTACCACCAACCATCGAAGAAGAAAAAAATTATGAAGATGATCCGGCATTTTATAAAACCGTAGAAATATTACCCGAACCTTACGGCGGTATGGACGCCTTATATAAAAAGATTGGCTATCCCAAAGAAGCAAAAGAAGAAAAGGTTGAGGGTGTTGTAAAAGTTTTAACTTTTGTTGACCGAGATGGCGAAGTGATTGATGCACAGGTTGTTGAAGGTATTGGCTATGGTTGTGATGAAGCAGCAAGGCTGGCAATACTTTATCATCGCTTTAAACCGGGACTCATCAAAGGGCAAAAAGTGAAAGTGCAGATGGAAATACCGATAGAATTTAAACTTGAAGGAAAAAATTAAATCATCTCCACTTTGAAGCGGAAACTTTCAAGTATTGTTTTAAGATGTATTTCTTTTTCTGATATGTGAATCGTAAAGTTGCTGAACTCTCTTCTAACAGGATAAGTTTTTCGCAGCAAATCGAAATAACCCGTCTGCTCATTCATTTTATAATTTGAGATTTCTCTTAACTTCGCATCATCTTTCTCAATATTATAAATTGAAGAAAAAAGTTTATAAAGTCTTTCTTCATCAGAACTACAATCCGAAAGTTCCAATTCTCTTTTTTCGATCAATGGAAGTTCAGGCGTCCATTCGGATTTTGTATTCGTGAATTTGCACAAAGCATCATAAATCATTTTTGTGCCGTTAACTTTCCCTTCAAAAGAATAACCAGCAATATGTGCTGTTGCAACTTTTGTTATAGCGAGAAGTTCCGGGTTTATAGAAGGCTCATCTTCCCAGACATCAAGAACAAGTTTAAAATCTTTGCCGATTGTTTCATCAAGAAGCGAGGTGTTGTCAATAACAGCGCCGCGGGAAGTATTGATTATTATCGCATCCTTTTGAATTTCATTTATATTGTTCTCATTGAACAGATGAAATGTTTTATCAATACCTTCAAATGAAAGAGGGACATGTAAAGTGATTATATCAGCTTTTAATATTTCATGCAGACTAACATAGTTTTTTCCAATTCCTTGTCTTTCAAGTGGTGGATCGTTTTTCAGAACCTTCATTCCAAGCGATTCGGCAAGGCGAACTACTCTGCTTCCAATGTTTCCGATTCCAACAACACCAATAATTTTTTCTCTTAAAGAAATATTTCTCTCAGAAGCAATTTTTAGAAGCGCAGTGAATACATACTCGGCAACTGAATCAACATTGCAGCCTTTAGCATCCGCAAAAGAAATGTTTTTGTTTTGAAGATAGTCCAGATCAATATGATCTGTTCCTATTGTAGCAGTTCCAACAAATTGAACTTTACTGTTTCTGAGCAATTCTTCATCAACTTTCGTAATTGAACGAATAATCAGCGCATCTGCATCTTTAACATTTTGATTTGTTAAGGTTCGCCCATCAACTAAAATTGCATTTCCAAAATGTGAAAAAGCTTCTTGAGCAAATGCAATATTTTCATCAACTATCAGATTCATATCTTACTTAATATTTCCTTCCAAATTTAAGTAATAACATTTCAATAATTTTAATTACTGAATATTTAGTAGCATTGTTTTTACCTGATTAACAGGCTATTTTTGTCACGAATCAAATCTATTTTTTAATAGAATGTAGCCATCAATAAATAACAGTCGGGAGGAATTTCCAATGCTCAGCAAATTGCTTATGCCCGAAATAGAATCTCTTATTGCTGAGAGAAAACTAAACATACTAAAGGAAATCCTCAGCGATTGGACGCCCGCCGATATAGCCGATTTGATTGTTGATCTGCCCGAACAGGATAAAGTTATTGTCTTTCGTGTTTTACCTGCTGATCTGGCAACAGATACTTTCGAACATCTCGAATTTGATACACAGGAAGAACTGCTTAAAGCAATGGGAAATGAAGAAGTTGCTTCGATACTAAATGATATGTCCCCGGACGATAGAACCGCGCTTCTTGAGGAATTGCCCGGAACCTATGCAAAGAGGTTGATTCAATTATTATCTGCTGATGAAAGAAAAGTAGCGCAAACACTGCTCGGTTATCCTGAGAACAGTGTTGGACGATTGATGACTCCTGATTACATAGCAGTAAAGCAGGATTGGTCGGTAAGTCATACTCTTGAATTTATTCGAAAGAACGGCGAAGATAGTGAGACTCTAAATGTAATTTATGTTGTTGACGACAAAGGAAAATTAATCGATGATATCAGAATAAGAGAAGTTATCCTTTCACCTCTTGATAAAATGATCAGCGATTTGATGGATGAAAACTTTACAGCATTAAATGTTCATGATGACCAGGAGAAAGCAGTTGACTTATTCAAAAAATATGATCGTGTTGCTCTGCCTGTTGTGGATAATTATGGAATTTTAATTGGCATAGTAACAATTGATGACATATTTGATGTAGCTGAAGAAGAAGCAACCGAAGACATTCAAAAGATTGCTGGTGTCTCTGCTTTAGAAGAGCCCTTTCCAACCATTCCCATTTTCTCAATGGTTAAAAAGCGAGCAATCTGGCTAACAATTTTGTTTGTTGCCCAAATACTTACTGCTGTTGCTATGGGATTTTTTGGAGATGAAATTAGCAAGGCAGTTGTTCTCTCTATATTTATTCCGCTGGTAATATCAAGTGGTGGAAACTCCGGCTCTCAGGCAGCAACTCTTGTAATCAGAGCTATGGCTGTTGGTGAAATAGTACTTGCCGACTGGTGGCTAATTATGAGGCGTGAAATTCTTTCTGGTTTAATGCTGGGTGGTATTCTAGGAGTAATTGGATTTGTGCAGGTAGCGATTTTGACCAATGTTTTTCATATCATTTCTTCGCATTGGGTTTTAATTGGCATCACTGTTTTTTTCTCCCTGATTGGAATTGTACTCTGGGGAACAATTTCAGGATCCATGCTTCCTTTTATTCTTAAAAAATTAGGTGCAGATCCGGCCACCTCATCGGCGCCATTAATTGCAACTTTATGTGACGTTACTGGCTTAGTAATTTATTTTTCAGTGGCTTTACTGGTATTAAGCGGAACTTTGTTGTAAAGGCAAAATTCAGTCACTTTTCTACAAAATAAAACTTAGAGTTTCTTCTTATATTTGCTACCCAATGATTAATCAAACTACAGAAAGTCTTAATGAGTAAAACGAATGTAAAAGGGATAATTCTGGCTGGCGGTTCAGGTTCCAGACTTTATCCAATAACTAAAGTTTACAGTAAACAGCTTGCACTTATTTACGACAAGCCGCTAATCTATTATCCACTTTCAATACTGATGCTTGGTGGAATAAAAGATGTTTTAATTATTTCTAACTCAGAAACAATTCCATTATATCAAAAACTTTTTGGTGATGGAAAAAATCTCGGAATGAATTTCGAATACGTCATTCAACCTGAACCAAAAGGAATTGCCCAGGCATTTATTCTCGGAGAAAAGTTCATCGGCTCAGATATGTCTTGCCTGGTACTTGGCGATAATATTTTTTATGGAAATCTTGATTTCTTTTATAAAGCACTTCAAACTGACAGAGGTGCTACAATATTTGGTTACCAGGTTAATGATCCCGAGAGGTATGGTATTGTTGAATTTGATCATTCAGGAAAAGTACTTTCAATAGAAGAAAAACCAGCAAAGCCTAAATCTCATTACGCAGTTCCCGGATTATACGTTTATGATAATCGTGTAATTGAAATATCGAAAAATCTTAAACCTTCGGCCAGAGGTGAACTGGAAATTACAGATGTCAACAAAGCTTACCTTGACTTGGGCGAACTGCGTGTTGAAAAAATTGGAAGAGGAGTTGCGTGGCTTGATACAGGAACACCTGAAGCATTACTAGCGGCTTCAAACTTTTTTGGAGTTATTGAGGACAGACAGGGTCTCAAAGTAGCTTGTGTTGAGGAGATTGCTTACTTGAGAGGATTCATTGATAAAAAGCAATTTGAAAAGTTAGTCAACGAAATTCCAAAATCTCTTTACAGAGAATATCTTGAAAAAATATTAGCAGAGAGTTAATTGAAAGTTATTAAAACAGAAATTGCTGGATTGCTTGTTCTTGAGCCGGATGTTTTTAATGATGATCGGGGATTTTTTTTTGAGTCTTACAGCAAACAGCGATATGAAACATTTGGTATAACTGATGATTTCGTTCAAGATAATATCTCAAGGTCAAAACGAGGTACGGTAAGAGGATTACATTACCAGGTTGGAGAAAAAGCTCAAGGCAAACTCTGCCAGGTTTTGGTTGGAGAAGTGCTTGATGTTGCAGTTGATATTAGGTTTGGTTCACCAACTTTCGGAAAATATTTCTCACAAGTTTTAAATTCACAAAATAAATTACAACTTTGGATCCCTGCTGGTTTTGCTCACGGTTTTTCTGTTTTATCTGATGAAGCAATCTTTTCTTATAAATGTACGAACTACTACAGCAAAGCCCACGAAAAAAGTATCCTTTTTAACGACGCTGATTTGAACATTGATTGGAAGATTGAACATCCAACTGTTTCAGAAAAAGATTTAAATGCCGCAAAGTTCAAAGAAATTGAAAGAGATTTTATTTATCAACCGGAGTGATCTATTTCAATGGTAATTACTTTTAATTCTCAATAATTTATACACTAAAAATTCGGAAAGTATATGAAAGTCCCACTGCTCGATTTAAAACCTCAATATCAATCATTAAAAAAAGAACTTGATGACGCTATTCTGCGAGTTGCAGAGTCACAATATTTTATCCTCGGTCCTGAAGTAGAAAATATGGAAAAGGAATTCTGTGAATACCTGAATTGTAAACATGCAATTGGAGTTTCTTCGGGAACTGATGCACTTCTGTTAGCATTAATGGCAATTGATATTGGACCCGGTGATGAAGTTATAGTTCCCACTTATTCTTTCTTTTCAACGGCAGGTGTTGTTTCCAGATTGAATGCTGTACCGGTATTAACTGATATTGATCCGGTTACATTTAATATCGATCCGGAAGAATTTAAGAAAAAGATAACTTCAAAAACTAAAGCTGTAATTCCTGTTCATCTCTACGGACAGAGTGCTGATCTTGAACCAATCGTTAAAATTGCCAAAGAGAAAAATATTTTTGTTATTGAAGATGCAGCGCAAGCAATCGGAACTGATTATAAGGATGGAATGCGTATTGGAACGATTGGAGATATCGGCTGCTTCTCATTCTTCCCAAGTAAAAATCTTGGTGGTTATGGAGATGGCGGACTTGTTACTACAAATAATGATGAACTCGCATACATGCTTCGAATTAAACGAGTGCATGGCGGCGAGCAGAAATATTATCATAAAGTCATCGGAGGAAATTTCAGGATTGATGCGTTGCAGTCCGCAGTGCTGAGAGTTAAGCTTCCGCATCTTGATAAATGGTCAGAAAAAAGAAGAGCTAATGCTGAATACTATTATGAGCTTTTTAGAAAAGCAGGATTAGCAGAAGAACCCGGTAAAACTAAATTTGATGATAAGAACAGTGTATTGCTTCCAAAACCCATTTATAAAGGCAGCGCTGCGGTTAAAAACTACCACATCTATAATCAGTTTATCATCAGAGCTCAGAAAAGAGATGAGTTGAAAAAATTCCTCACAGAAAATGAAATTGGAAATGAAATTTATTATCCTGTTCCATTTCATTTGCAGGAATGTTTCGCCAACCTGAATCACAAAAAAGGCGACTTCCCTGAATCAGAAAAGGCAAGCGATACTTCACTCGCAATCCCAATATATCCTGAGCTTTCTAAAGAGCATCAGGAATATGTTGTTCAAAAGATTAAAGAATTCATTCAGAGGTAATGAAAGTGTTACGGCAAATTTCTTTTCTGAAAACGTTTTTACTTTTTGTGATTTTACTTTCTCCGGGTAATTTTATACAAGCACAGGTTGTTTACGAACCATTGTATGAAGACGTATATAATTTCCTTCGTAGAGTAAGTCAGAAGGGAATTATTGAGTTTGATGATTTGATAAGACCAATTCCGAGAACTTATATAAGTCAGAAATTACTTGAAGCTGATTCACTTTCATCACAACTTACTAAACTTGAACATGAAGAGCTGAAATTCTTTTTAAAAGATTATTACCACGAACGCTGGTTGAGTGAAGGTAACAACAAGCAAACTGAACATCTTGATTATTTTGGATTTGATCCTGCTGACAGGTGGCGAATGTTTTCTTACGGCGGCGACGGATTTAAATTGAATGCTGATCTTATCCTCGGTGCTGAGATCGGTTATGTTAAGGATGCAAAACAAACTCACTTCTGGAATGGAATTTATTCTTATGGTTATATCTACGATGTTTTAGGATTCAGTTTTGATTTCAGAGATAATGCTGAAAATGGTACAACGATAGATAAAACAAAAAGCTTCACTCCTGAAACAGGAGTCGTTGCCCGCACGGATGCCAACTTTTATCAATATCCGCCGGACAAAATGGAATACAGTGAAGCTAAGATGATGCTTGCAACAGACTGGAAGTGGGGAAGCATTGCTGCTGGTAAGGAATTTATTGAATGGGGATATGGCGATAACGGACTGCTAGTTATGTCTCAAAAAGCTCCTTCTTTTCCGTTGATCAGATTGGATATTAATCCGGTTGAGTGGCTAAGCTTTAATTACTTTCACGCCTGGTTATCTTCTGATGTAGTGGATACGACAAGTTTTTATTACACCGATACTGGAAACCAGAAATATCTTTACAGGCAAAAATATCTTGCATCTCATACTTTAACTATTAAGCCAATCCGGGGTCTTGATATTTCAATTGGTGAATCGATTATTTATGCAGACCAGTTAGAAATTTTATACCTTATTCCAATTACGTTTTTCAGATTAGCTGACCATTATCTTTCTACACACATCAATGAAGCCGGAAGCAACTCACAATTTTTTGCGCAGGTGAGTTCAAAGGGACATATAAAAAACACTCATCTTTATGGCACTCTGTTCATAGATGAATTTACACTCTCAAATGTGTTCGATCCCGAAAAACAAAAAAATCAAATTGGATTTACTCTCGGCAGTTCAGTTACTGATTTACCCTTGAACAATCTAACACTCAAACTGGAGTACTCTAAAATTTATCCGTATGTTTATCAGCATTATATCAACACAACTACTTTTGAAAGTAATTCTTATGTTTTAGGGCATTGGATGAACAACAACGCAGATCAGATATATGGTTCATTGAAATATAGATTTATTAGAGGACTTGAAGCTTCAGTTTGGGCAAAGTATATCAGGCAGGGTGAAAGTGCAGATATAAATAAAATTTTTGATGTACCACAGCCGCCGTTTCTTTTCGGTTTAAGAACAAACTATACTTATTTTGGCGGACAGGCTAAATTTGAAATTCTTCACAATCTTTTCGCACGTGCAAATTATCAGTATATGAAAACCTCAAAGCAGCAGGAAGATTTAAGCTTCGTTGATGAAAGCAATCAGGAATTTTATTTTGCAGTGTATTATGGATTGTAATTAAAGATCAAATGGCTAATCAATTAAAATATTTAAATAAGAAAATTTATGTTGCCGGTCACACTGGTATGGTTGGCTCTGCAATTACCCGCGAACTTCAGGAGAAAGGATATAAAAATCTCATCTTAAAAAACTATCCCGGTCTTGATTTGATCAGGCAAGACGATGTGGAGAAATTTTTTGAATCAGAAAAACCTGAAGTAGTAATCATAGCCGCTGCTAAAGTTGGAGGTATTCTTGCCAACAACACGTACCGCGCAGAATTTATTTATGATAACCTGATGATTGAAGCGAACATCATTCATAACGCATACAAAGCTGGAGTTGAGAAACTTATTTTTCTTGGAAGCTCGTGTATTTACCCAAAGCTGGCTCCACAGCCGTTGAAGGAAGAATATCTTCTTTCCGATTATCTTGAGTTCACCAATGAGCCGTATGCAATTGCCAAGATTGCCGGAATAAAACTCTGCGAGAATTATTACAGGCAGCACGGTTGTAATTTTTATTCCGTTATGCCGACTAATATGTATGGACCGAATGATAATTTTGATTTGAATACTTCTCATGTTCTTCCTGCATTTATTAGAAAATTTCACGAAGCAAAAGAGAAAAATCAATCCGAAGTTGTAATCTGGGGAACCGGAAAACCTCTTCGCGAATTTCTTTTTGTTGAAGACCTTGCCGATGCAATTGTATTTCTGATTGAGAATATTGACGCAAAAAATCTTTATGAAAAAGGAATAACTCATTTAAATATCGGAACTGGAAAAGATATTTCGATTGATAGTTTAGCAAATATGATATCGGAAATTGTTGGATACAAGGGTAGTATAAATCACGATATATCAAAGCCGGATGGAACTCCGAGGAAGCTTCTGGATGTGTCAAGGATTAATTCACTTGGGTGGAAGTACAAAACTGAGTTGCGTGAAGGGATTGAAAGAACATACCGTTATTACCTTGATCGAACAAGCGGTTAATTAAAAATTAAAAATGAAAAATTAAAAGGTTTTTAATTAATGGATGAAGGGCTTGGTGAAAGATTATTTAGATTTACTATTGATGTGTTAACTTTCCTTGGTTCATTACCGAAAAATCCTGAAGTTCAGGTTATAAGATATCAGTTAGCTAAAGCTTCAAGTTCGGCAGGGGCAAATTATGAAGAAGCTCAAGCTGCATCTTCAAAAGCTGATTTTGCATATAAAATGAAAATTGTATTAAGAGAAATGAGAGAATCAAATTATCCGTTGACTTCGTCACCGAGACGAGTTGGATAAGAATTTGTACAGCATTAAAGTTTGGTAATCAAGTAGAAGCAAACAAATTAAGATTGGAATCAACTGAATTGAAAAATATACTTGGTTCAATTTGTAGTAAGCTCTAAAGAAATTTTTAATTTTTAATTTATCATTTTTAATTGCTTATGAAACGCGCACTAATCACCGGAATAACAGGACAGGACGGAAGTTACTTAACTGAAATTCTTCTTGAAAAAGGTTACGAAGTCCATGGAATTATCAGAAGAAGCAGTTCTTTCAATACAGGAAGGATTGATCATCTTTATAACGATCCTAAAGTGCTCAACAAAAAAATGTTCCTTCATTACGGCGACCTTGTAGATACAAGCAACCTGAACCGACTACTTGAGAAAATTGAACCGGATGAAATTTATAATCTTGCAGCACAAAGTCACGTAAAAGTTTCTTTCCAGATTCCTGATTACACAGCACAGGTTGATGCACTTGGCACATTGAGATTTCTCGATGCAATCCGAGAAGTAGGATTGAAGAAAGTAAAATTCTACCAGGCATCAACGAGTGAACTTTATGGCAAAGCACAGGAAATTCCACAAAGTGAAAAGACGCCTTTCTATCCGCGTTCACCATACGGAGTTGCAAAGCTTTACGGTTACTGGATTATTGTAAATTACCGTGAAGCCTACAATATCTTCGCATCAAACGGAATTTTATTCAATCACGAGTCACCGAGAAGAGGAGAAACATTTGTAAGCAGAAAAATTACACGGGCTGCTTCACGAATTGCTACAGGATTACAAAAAGAATTAACTCTCGGAAACCTTAATTCAAAAAGGGACTGGGGATTTGCACCCGAATACTGCGATGGAATGTGGAAAATCCTTCAGCACAAAGATGCAGATGATTTTGTACTTGCAACCGGAGAGACCAAAACTGTTCGTGAGTTTGCCGAGTTGACTTTCGGAAATCTTGGAATTGAATTGGAATGGAAAGGCAAAGGTGAAAATGAAAAAGGAATTATCAAATCAATCAATCTTGAAAAGGCGAAGCAGCTTATTAGTTACTTATCTAATAAAAAATCTTACATAAAGGATTTTACAACAAAGCTGAAAAAAGGTGATACGCTGATAGCAATTGATCCTGTCTATTATCGTCCAACAGAAGTTGATTTACTTATTGGCGATCCATCCAAAGCAAAAAAAGTTCTCGGCTGGAAAGCAAAAACAAAATTTGAAGACCTCGTTAGGCTGATGATAAAATCGGATATGGAAAAAGTTTTAAGAAGAGGGTATTAATCTGATTGAGAAAAATCTTCGTGGTTAGCAAACGATTATCCGGGTAGCAACCTCGAAGGTTGAGAACTAGTTAATTATTACTTCAGCAGGATTAATTTTTTTGTCTCTGTAAAGTTCCCAGAAGCAAGTGTATAGAAATAAATTCCGCTTTGTAAATTGCTAGCATCGAACGTAACTGTATAATTACCAGGTTCTTTCCTTTCATTTACTAGTGAAGCTACTTCTGTTCCAAGCAAATCGTAAACCTTTAGTGTGACAAACCCTGTTGATTTTATTGCGTAGTCAATTGTTGTGCTTGGGTTAAAAGGGTTGGGGTAGTTATCCGATAGATAGAATTCTATTTTCTCATCAACTTTGGAATGGTCTTTATATAGTGACCCACTAATCAGCACCGAATTAGTTGGGGAAGTTTCATAAACCGATTCAACCAAATCTTCATAGACTGCAGTTACTCTATATTGGAGGTTTAAAGGACCGCCGCTTGCAAAATCGTAATCAGTAAAGCTAAAAATGTCACTCCCAACAGTTGCGATTGAAATATAATTTGGGTTTGGTGGTGGTAAACCAGATGAAACTGCACGGTAAATTTTATAATTATCTACTTCAAACTCTACGTCATCAAGTGGATGCCTGCCCCAATAAATCATAGGATGACCGCCACCATTCGGTAATGGTGTTAAACAATTTTCCCAAAAATCCGGAAATTCATCAGTACTTGGAGATTGTTGCAACTTAATTTTATAATAATATAGTAACTGTCCGTTCGAGATAGAAATCCAGGCAGAATGTTCAGGATCAATCCCGGGTTCCGAATCTGGGTCATGTCTAACATAATACAATTTATCCACCGGATCGGATTCGTACTTTATCCAAATATCATTGCAATCGTTACCGGGACAATTTGAATAAATATTTCTTCCGTAGCTGTCGTCTCTGTAATCAATAAAAAAGTATGCAGACCCCCCATCTACTGAAAATTTATATAAACCATACCCAAAAGCATTTATATTAATATCATCAGGCCTAATAATTCTAAAATGTGGCCAATCGTAACCACTGAAATTTGTATTCGTGAAAAACTGCTCACCTTCAAATGTAGCGATAGCAGTTTGATAATTTGGATTGCTTGGATTTAAGACAAAAGATGTGGAGGATTTGCATGTGGACCCCCACCCCATAATGGGCCTACCGAAGTCATCCTGTATCTGTAGGAATTCATTTGTTCATCTGCTTGTTGATACGTCCCCACATAAATTTCACCTGCTCCCCAACCCATCTCCTGGCAATTATTAAGTGGTGATGAAAAAATTATAAGTATAGTTAACGAAAAGGTAAATATATTTCTCATACTATCCCCTTGTTTTATTCGATAATAAAAAAGTCACTGGTGTTATTTGACGGAACAAGCAATTTTCCTGGTAATAATGCGGGGGAAGTACTAAACCCACCCCCCGGAACATCAACCTCCCAAAGCGTGACACCTGAACTATTAACTGCTCTCACTTTATTGCCGCCAATACCTACAAATATGTTTCCTTCGGAATCACATACCAGTCCGCAATCAGTTACAGCACCTAATGCCGACTTCCATCTTAATTTTCCCGAATAGTCGATTGAATACAATGTATCACTTGCAAAATATACGTTACCGTTTTTATCAATAGTCCATTCGTTGTAAATACTTAGATCCTGATTAGTTCGGTACTCCCACCTGATTGTTCCGTCATTTTTCAGAGAATAAAATGAAACCTGACCCGGTTCACTGTATGCATTAGTATAAATATTACCGTAAGAATCTACTATTGGCGCATTAAGGAGATTTGGTTCTTTTTCAAAGTACCATTTAACTGATTGAGATTCAATATCTATGGCTATTACTGCAGCGTCCCTTCCGATTGTGTAAATGGTTTTTGCGTCATTTGAAAATATCAGATCAATCCTCAATCCAGGATATAATCGGGAGTCATGGAGTGACCATTTAAATGTCCCATCAGGATTGACTGCATTCAGATTAACCAGATTAACTGTTCCGCTCAGAAAATAAAGTGTGCCGTCTGCACCTATGGTTAGTGCACGTGAAGGAAAGGCATTTGTGATTTGATAATCCCATTTTTTTGTCCCATCGGGATTAATAGCAAACATCTTGCCTGCATCAATAAAATATATTGTTCCATCTCGCGATACTATTGGTGTTCCCAGGCATTGCTGCGCTAAAAATTTCCATTTCAAAGTTCCATCGGAATAAAAGGCGTCTAATCCGTCAACATTCGATGTTCCATGGTATGAAGTGCAGTAGATTGTTGAATCGGCTCCAACTACAATACCGGATTGTAATTCATTTGTTTCAACAATTTTGGCAAGTATTCCCTTTTTTGGTCCAACATACCTGCTTCTCCCCGTGGATTGCGGGTCGCCGTGATTTATTGGCCAAGGACTATCTGCTAAACTTGGCCAGTATATTTCTTCCTGGTATCCGGGTGGTTTCGGCGAAGGAGGATCTGTAACATTATCCTGACACTCGAAGTTGAGTGACAAAGATATGATTGATAGATAAAAGAAAATTTTTCTAATCATTTTTCCCAAAATTAAATTTAATTTTTGTTAAAATTACAAAGTAAATTAGCTGAATCAAATGATTAGTGTCTTAAAATTTTGTGAAGTAATTCAAGTAATATTTACTAAACAAATTTGTCTCATCGATAACCTGATCATACTTTTTTACTTCTTCAATTACCGTTAAATTTGCTCATTAAAATTCAACTTTAACGGATAAATATTGATGAAATTCACCTTCACCCTTTTACTAATTGCATTACTTTTATCATCAGCTAATTACTCTCAAACAGCAAAGACACAAAGATATAATCCTTTCTCAGGCACGGTTGTTTTTTCTGTTGAGGGCGGAACAACTCTCGCCAGCACAGATTACAGCGGACTCGGTGTTGATTATCTCGGCAGACTTTCGATTGAATATTTCTTTCCTGCCCGGACAAAAAGCGGTTTCGGCATAAGAGCATTCTATAACGCTGGTTTTCTTAAAGGCAGTGATTCAAATCTTGATCCGCAAGATTTCAGAACTAATATTTCTACTATAGGTGCAGGAGTACTTTTTAATTTAAGTGTAAACGATATAGCTTTTCCGTATTTCTTTGCAGGAGTAGCGAGTTTATCTTTTAATCCCAAAGGTGAAGGCGGTGTTAAACTTCCAAACAACGAAGCGGGAGTTTATGAAACATCGGAAGTAAATTATCTGGCTGAGCTTGGAGTTCGCTATCCGGTTACAGAAAATCTTTCACTTAGCTTAAATGGCGGAGTTCAAATTTCACCGAACGATTGGCTTGATGATATAGCAATTGGTGTTGGCAACGATATGTTTTTCACAGTGATGGGAGGAATTTCTTATTCTTTCCTTACCGAGTTTGATTCTGATGGCGATGGTGTTGTTGATTCTAAAGATATGTGTCCTGATACTCCGCCTGGAGTTAAAGTAGATGAATTTGGCTGCCCGTTTGATTCGGATAAAGACGGAGTTCCGGATTATCTGGATGAATGTCCCGATACTCCGTTTGGTGCACCTGTTGACAAAAAAGGCTGTCCGCTTGATTCTGACGGCGATGGAGTTCCTGATTACACAGATCTTTGTCCAAACACTCCTGCCGGAATTTCAGTGGATGATTATGGCTGCCCGATTGATTCGGACGGAGACGGAGTGCCGGATTACCTTGATCTTTGCCCTGATACACCTTATGAAGTTGAGGTTGATAAATATGGCTGTCCGGTAGATGAAGATCTGGATGGAGTTCCTGATTATCTTGATCAATGCCCCGGAACTTTACCCGGTGTTCAGGTAGATGAAAACGGTTGCGAGTTGGTAATAGCACCACCACCGCCGCCTGTTGATCTCAATCAGCTTGTATTAAGCTCGGAAACAAGTTTTGAATTTAACAGTGCTCAGCTTAAACCTGCTGCTTTCCCTGAATTGGATAGACTTCTTGAGCAGATGAAAAAATATCCGATGTCACGATGGAGAATAGAGGGTCACACTGACAATGTTGGTTCAGAGGAAGGAAATATAAAAATGTCGCAAATGCGTGCAGAGTCAGTCCTGAATTATTTCGTTTCAAGAGGAATACCGCAGGGAAGATTTGAAGTTGTTGGTCTTGGAAGCAAGCAGCCTGTTGCCGATAATGCAACACCTGAAGGCAAAGCAAAAAACAGAAGAGTTGAAATTAAAAGAATAGATAAGTAGAAATTAATTTTAATAGAAACCAGGCTGTAACAAAATTGCCGGAGTGATTAGCTCCGGCTTTAATTTAAAAAAGTACTGAAACCTTCGAGGTTGCTTGCTGTAAATTGTGTGTAAACCTCGAAGGTTACTTTTAACTACTTCAGTAAAATTAATTTCTTTGAAGCTGTAAAATTCCCTGAAGTAAGTGTGTAGAAATAAATTCCGCTTGCAAGAGATGATGCGTTGAAAGCAACTGAATAATTACCAGCCTCCTTAGTTTCGTTTACTAATTCAGCCACCTCTTTTCCTAAAATGTCATATACTTTTATAGTAACTAATCCGTTCTTCGGAATAGAATAATTAATTGTTGTTGTTGGATTGAAGGGATTGGGGTAATTCTGTTGCAAGTTGTATTCAGAAATAACTTCTTCTTTACCTGTTCCTATTTTCCAAACATCACCCCAAGGAACTGTTTTTATATCTGTATAAACCGAGGTTAAACTCTGGGTATCTTTTGCACGAATTTTATAAGATGCAGTATAGGGTCCACCACCTGCCCAGCTTACACCATAATCAATGTACTGGGATATAGATCCGGCAGTTGTGGCAATTTGTGAAAAAGCCCCGCCGTTTATACTTCTCTCAATTAAATACGCTTGAGATGAATTTATAACATCGATCTCCAGGTTCAAACTCCAATTTAATTTGGGATGTGAGTTGTTACCTGTATTATATACTGAAACTTTAAAGTCCTGTGGCTTTGATGGAGGACCGTTTAATGCTGTACCAACATAAATATCTATTGAATACACTCCATTACCTACACCATTAACTTTGAAACCGAATGGAGTCGCAGTTGGTGGAGTTCCCTTTTTATGTGAATTAGGATTACTCCACGGGGAAAACATTTCATTAAAAGTTGGTCTGAACGCATCTTTCCCATCACCCTGGAACCTTATGTCCTCAACAGGTTGACCCAGTTCATTTTCAGTAAAATGAATGGGTGCCGGAGTTTGCGGTACTCCTTGCCATACCCAGGGTATCAATTGTAAATCATGGTAGCCGTTAACACGATCACTGGTAAGACTTTTAAATACTGGTAAGTATTGTTGACTTGAGCCATATGGATTCAAAATTCTTTGATTAACTGTCCAACTAAATCGTCCATCTGCAGGTATTGCCTGAACATTACTTCCTATTGCACCATCCTGCCTTATAATGTATAAACCATTTTCTATATTTCCGTAAAGCATACCGCATTGAGACTGTTCCCAGTATGAAAGTTTTTGATGATTCTCGATGTAAAAGAATTGATTTGTTGCTGTATCTATATTAAAACGATAAACCACACCAGTGGTAACATAATCCGGAATAGTCGCATTATATATTGTTTGGTTTGGGGTGTTATTAATTGCATTAACATTTATCCATCCGAGCCGGTATCGCTCATAAGAATTGGCAACTTTGCTCTTCTTTCCCCAGGCATCAAGCATACCCCAAAATCCATAACCAACGTGATATTCATTACCGCCCATCAGATAATGTGCAAACTCGTGTATTGTTGACCATAGACTTTTTTCAACAACCTGATCGATTATAGTAACACCAGAACCACCTGGAGTACTTCCACTTGGCCAAAATCCGGTTTTTATTGTTCTCAAACCATTATCAACTGTGAATGATGTTCCTCCCAGACTACCATAATTACTAAAATTTAATGCGTTATAAATACTCAACTGTAAGCTATCGGGATAATCTTTGGCAATATTTCTCCAAACCATAATTATCATATCAACAATACCATCAGGTTGGTTGGAGTGGGTATATTCTGATACAAAATCCCAATTATCGAACTCAGCGAAGCTCCATGTTAAATCAATATTCTGTAATATTTCTTTATGTATGTCTCCTCTCTTCCATTGATTAGTTATATACCATTGTCTGGTATGTTGACTCGTTTTAGATATAACTTTACCGATAAATTTAAAGCTGTTAAAAGACATATCATTAAAATAATGTGTTAAAGAACCTGTAATCGGATTAATCGTCCAGGTTTGGTTTACCCACTGATTCATATTAGCAGGGGGACTACCTTTCTGCCAATATGGATCATTTATATTGTAGTTATCATCTGGGAATTGACAAAAGACGATTAATACATTTAGGGTTCCTGAAGAAGGTAAAAGATAACCACCTCGTTGTCCCTGGTATTCTGCTACTTTTTCGTTTATTTCTACGCAATTCATTTCTTCTACTTGTGCTTTCATATTTGGAATAAAAAGCAGAATTAATATAAAAATTACTAAATATGATTTCATTTTGTTTTCTCCTCTGGAAATTGAAAAAGTTATTTAACTAAATTCATTTTTTTTGAAATTGTTATTTTGTTTGTTGAAAGACGGTAAATATAAACACCGCTTGAAAGAGTGCTTCCATCGAATGCTACCTCATATGCACCAGCAGGTTTTTCTGCTTCAACAAGAGTTGCTACTTCTCTTCCTAGTAAATCATACACCTTTAATGTCATGTATTGCCTGCTATTTAGTTCATACATTATTTTTGTTAAAGGGTTGAATGGATTCGGGAAATTCTGTAAGAGGTAAAAATCTTCAGGTGATTTAATTATATCTTCAACAGAGGTAATTATTCCAAATGTATCACCATCTAGCACGCAACCTCTTAATAACCTTCCGATATGTGGTGGTTCCTCAATAAAATCTTCTATTAAACCAAAACCCGAGGCTAAAGTTTCAGTATTCACTTTCCAAGCAAATTCATTTATGATTGTATCTCCCCAATTAAGGTCATAATATTCTATCTCCATAAATTCCGTAGGAGTGCCAAAAATAAACCAGGGATATTTGTTTATAACCAAAGCTTCTCTCCTTTGAATTGCACCAGGTGGAATAGTGTCCTCAGGATATACCATCCAGGTTTCTCCAGAGTCCGCATCTAATTTATAATACTGCCAGTTTAATATTTTGGGTGAATAATAAACTGTCGAGGATGCTGTATCAATACTCCAAAGTGGATCGAAAATACCTGCACCAAAAAAAAGATAGATTTGACCATTACTACCGATGGAATCTCTCCTGATATCATACCTTACAATACCAGTAGGTGTATTATATTCCCAAATATTACCAACCGAATGAGGGAAAAAGCTGTTGGGATCAGGATTTTGTGCAAATATATTTTGTGTAAAAACTAATAATGCGAAACAAGCGGTATTTATAAATAAAAAGTGTTTCATCTTTCAACCAATCATTAATTATTTTTTAATATAAATATTATGTTTTTGCGTTCAATTAAATACTATGTAAAACCAGTTGGATAAAAAGGTGTGCAGGAGGAAATATTTTTGAAAGGAGGATGAACATTAATTTGGCACAAAAGATTTGTAAGAGGAGAAATCATTCTGTTCTCCTCCAGAGAGAGAGAGAGAGAGAGCTAAATATCGTGCCAGAAAAATATTCATCAGGAAATTACCCCGAATTAATTCTGTCTGAAACATAGAAAATGGATTTTAAAATGTCAAGAGATAAGTATGTTAAATTTTTATGAAGCAGTAATTATCGGAATGAATAATGCT
>DATIJX010000062.1:0-31844 GCA_035478175.1 Ignavibacteriaceae bacterium | reverse complement strand
ACTGCTTGCATTAAATGTTATTTTATGATAGCCTGATTCATACATTCCTTCTGCTAGTGTTGCCACCTGTTCTCCAAGCATATTAAATAAATTTATTTTAACTTGTGTTGCTTCCGGCAATGAGAATCTTATCGTTGTGCTTGGGTTAAATGGGTTTGGATAATTCTGTGATAACTCGAACTGGGTTGGAAGCACTTCCACTTCAACTACATCTGAATATTCAAACTGACCATCTGTGTCAACTTGTTTTAGTCTGTACTGGAACTTACTTCCGCCGGCAAAAAGTTCTTTATCAGTATAGCTGTATTCCTTCGGTGAGTTTGAGTTGCCATAGCCTTCTAAAAATATAATGCTGTCCCAGCCTCCTTCATTTATTCTTCTCTCAACATTAAAACCGTAATTGTTAACCTCAGTTTCCGTTTTCCAACTTAACATTACCACTGAGTTTTTATAAGCTGCAGTGAAGCTTGACAACTCAACGGGTAATGGCGTACTACCTGGGTTAATAGCGTTTATTGTAACTTGTGATGATGCCCAGGGAGATGCCGGAGCTAATGTAAATATTTGTGTTGTTACTCCTGCACCGCTTGTCTTCCACTGCAAGTTCATAAAAGCCGAAGGATTATTTATTCCTGTTACTCTGTACCTGCCAACCCTATGTGTACTGGGTGTATTATTTATCCTTGCAACAATATCATCAAACTCACTCTGATCTCCGAAGGAAACCTGGTTCAGGTTGATTATTATTTCATTACCAGTTATTGGAGCTGGTGAAGTTGCCAGTCTGTAAGTACCTCCGACTGTATTTCCACTTGTTGATGTTAAATTCCAGAATGAAGAACCTTCTCTTAAAATTGTTGGGGATGTAAATGCAGCTGAGTTAAATGTAAGCACAAAATCTGCTGTTCCAAGATATACATCATTTGTTCCTGTCCTGGTTAGATATATATCAAAAAAGAAATCTGTTCCTACTGCCTGCTGGTTTTCTATTGTCAGGTCTGCAGTTACCTGTGGAAACAAAGTGCCTGCAAAAAGCAGTATTGCGCTGAGAGCCATTGTGAGTTTTTTCATTGTTGTTTAATCCTTTTATTTTTTTATTGATTATTTTCTTTTACAATTTCTGTTATCGGTCCATCAACCGGATTAGGAACCTGTGTACTTATGTTACGGTTATTCCAAACTGCACTGCGGTCTGCGGCGTTTACCGTTCCGCTTAAGTCTACATCAGTTCCGTAATATCCTGATAGGTTTCTCTGGTTCCAGGTATTGCTGCGGTCGCTTGCATTCACCGTTCCGCTTCCGTCTGTGTCCGCTGTATATAAGCCATAAACTCCACCGCCTAAATCTTTCATTGCATTTGTGCCGAATGCTTGTCCCTGTCCCGTTGACAAATCAAATAAAGTTGGATTGTTAGATACCTGAACAGGATTGGCAGTCATAATAGGAAGATGATTTCTATGATTGATTACCAGGTAATAATTTCCTGGTGGCACTCCCGGAAAAGAAACATTGCTTGTTCCATCAAGATCAACTAAAGAACCATTACTTCTAAGGAATGCTGCTCTTCGTGCAACCTGAGTAGTTGTATTTGATCTGAGTTCAAGCAGTACCCAATCAACAACACCAGTTGGTATGCTTGCGACTGATTCAGTACCGATATAACTCCAGGGCACTCCACTGTAAGGCTGTGCTAAAGGAATACTTCCACCTGTGTTTAATGAAGTGCTCATTGATCCGGATGCGAAAGGACCTTCGAGAAATACTCTTATGTTGGCTGAAAGCTGTGATTTGAACATTGTGAAATCCGAGAAGGAAGTGACACCGGAAATTGTTATTGAACCGCCATCATTTATTCCACCGGGGGTTCGTGTAAATATGCTTGGATATGACCAGCTCGCATCGTATTTCCCGACTATCATAGAATCTTCATCAGTTGCTTCGGAGAATGTAGTGCCGTTAAAATCCTCTGGTCGGTAATTAAAGGTTATATCTGCACTTGTAAAAGCGAGGTCATTGTCTTTAGTAATCTTCCAGTAACGCTGTAAAGTTTTGGATGAATCAAATGTGTTTGGCTGAATACTCTGATATGCTTCAACAGTTAATTTGCCTCCGGATGTTACACTACTGAAATCAACGCTAACAGGTGAAGGACCATTCGCAGTTCCTACAGGAAAATTAACAACAAGATTATCAGGTGAGTCTCCACCGTTTGGACCGGGAGGATTTTGAATGAACTGAGTTAATGCACCATCAACATATCCATTACCATCTAAAAGTGCACCTGGATTCAGAATAACATAAAAAGTATCGGGGGGGGTGATTGTTTGTATGGTGCTGCCTGGTGCGAAGGTTAACGATTTATCAATCGTCATATCTGAGAGAAGCCTTAATCCGTGAGTATTTTCTATAATAATGTTTGGAAAAGCTGTGATACTCTCAAAGTTACCACCAAAAGGCAATCCAGACGAAAATGTACTAACCTGATCGGGGTTAATATTTAAAGTTCCGCCATATTGATAAATAGCAAAAGACCAATTAAGTGGACTTAAATTAATGTTAAGCGTTCCTCCTGCTTGCCACAGAGTTGTAACATTTATGGCGTCGTTATTCTGGAAAGTTAAGGTACCAGCTTGCAGAAATAATCTTCCCCTAATATTCCAAACCCCGGATGTTCTCTGGATTGTTGCATTAGGAGTATTAAGGTAAAAATCGTAACAAGTTATTGCCCCCATATTTACTGAAGGCCCAATGTGAGTGTAACATTTATCAGAGAAAGCAAAATTTAAACAGTTGGGGCAATCTAACTCGATATTAAAATACCACGTCAAATCAGTAGAAATCCCAGAAGGGTTTAAATCGGCTGGAACATGAGAAGCAACAATCCCATTGTTAAATAAGAAGCCAAGCCAACGAACTTGAGAAGATGGATTAAGCGGTGGCAGTATAGAACGTGGGATCCCAATTTCAAAAACACCAGCAGAACCGTTATAGGTTTTAATTATAGAACCTTGAATACTACTACCCCAGACACCAAAATTATTTGCTTGTCTATACTCATCATAGCCAGGGCTTATGAAAGCATAGAAGTCAGCACCGAATGGAAGATTTGGTTCATACCCATTCAGATTAACTCCTACCGTCGAACCAAATTGGCCAGCATTTGGCGGTGATACCCCTGAAACATCTAAATAAATTACAATTGCCTCTTGCGGATTAGTATAACCCGTTATTCCAATGTAAATGTAATCTGAATCATACTTCATATACCAGGTTTTACTCCCGCTGGTATACATATTTTTTCCTTCTTCGTGAACTCCATATTCACCTGGACTAATTGTACCATCAGCAAAAGTTATAGAGTTTTGCTCACCCAGCGTCCAATCAGAAAATACAGTTACGCCGTACACATAAACCTTGTTAACAGATGGATCCAAATTGAAAGCGGGAAAGGACCAGTTGTTATTATAAACACCTACAACGTAATCACTCTCATCACCAACAACTTCTAATTGATTATAGTTAAAAACTAAATCTGCTGATGAGAGTCCATAATTATTGAGAGTCCAGTACATTTGAAGTCTATTTGTTCCCTGCCCGAGAGGGTGAGGATTGCTATGAGATCTTACAGAAAAACTTCCAGGACCAGAAGCATTTAATTGAACAGGTGAATATCCATTGTTAGAGCCAACTTCAAAATCAATAAAACCGTTTATATTTTGTTTACGAAGTTCGCCAACCACATATCCATTAGTCCGGGTAACGCTACCACCGGATGGAATTGTTATTTTATATAACGAACTAGTATTTAATTTGCCTTCAACCAGATTTAAATTGTTAATCACGGATTGGTCACTGCCCATAACAATTGTGGAACTAGGAAATAAATCAATTATTAAATTGTAGAATGGAAATTGGCCCTCTAAATTTCCTCCGGATCCGTTTAAAGTAAAATTATGCCCTGTGCCAATAGTCATATTCCCGTTATAATAAAGGCAATTCAATCCTACAAATACATCTGCATTATTAAAACCATTTGAGAAACTAACATTGCCGCCAGACTGTACATAATTCTCTCTGATGTTTATATTTCCCGTGTTTAGAAAATTTACCGTGCCATCAGCGATAACCATTCTTCCATCAATGTTCCAAACACCGGATGTTCTCTGGATTGTTGTACCAGGAGTGTTCATCGTGAAGTCGAAACAGTCGAATTGATCTATGGTTAATGATGTTCCTTGGTGTGTATAGCTTTCGTTCGCAAATGGAAATGCAGGAGGAATTCCTAATCCTCCCGTAGGACGAACTGTATAATACCAGCTGGCAATCATATTTACTCCCTGAATATTAATAGCTGGTACTGTTGAATAGCTTCCTAAAGGAGGATCGGCGAGGTATCCCAGCCAGTTAAATTCACCACCATCAACCTGAAAAGTTGGATTAATATCAGACCATGGAATTGAGAATTCCAGTGTGCCTGTTGTTGGATTGTAAGCAAAGTTTAATGGAATTGTTCCAGCAGACCAACCACCGGTCCCATTCGCAACTTTTTTATATGCAAGGCCGTTTCCATTATTAGCCCCTGGTTGCAGATAGTAATAAAAATCTGCACTATAAGGTAACTGTATAGCAACTCCATCATCACCAGTACCTACCAGATTACCGAATTGTGGATCAGCATTATTTACGGGAACTTGTACTTGGTCTGCATCTAGGTAAAGAATAACCGGGGAATTAGAATCATAATTATCAATTGCTACATATAAGTTTGTATAATCCCAGTTCATGTACCAGGTACTGTTGCCGGAAGTAAACATATTTTCACCTTCAACGTGAGAGCCATATTCACCGGGAGAAATAATTCCGTTTAAAGCATTTGCTTCTGGTAATGTTCCATCAAACTTAATTTTTTGAGCATACGGCCCGTTACCTCTATTATCTGGCCATACGACGATAGCTCCATTTAAACCATCACTAACAACACTGGGAAACTTTTGTGCTGCGTAATTATTTGTTATTACATTACCGGAAGGATTCCAAAGAAAATCTCCATTTGCATTTATCGCCTGTGCATATATATCCTCAGAAGAAGTTCCGATATCTCTAATATCACTCCAGCAAATTATAGCGCCGCCGGTGTTAGTGGAAATAATTTCAATATCGTCATATATTTGTCTAGCAGGGTAAACAATTAATTCTCCGTTTGTTGCCCAAAGAGAATTTCCGAAAGAGTTTATCCGTTGCGCATAAATATCAGTATTGGAGTTACCGCTTTTAACATCTCCCCAGGCAACAATTGCTCCACCACTTCCGTCCATTGTTATTACCGGATTGATAAGATCATCTATTGCATTGCCAACAATTATGCCCGGCTCATTTAAAGGTGGAGTCCACAAAGTAATTCCATCGGAAGATATTCTTTGTGCATAAATTTTCGCATCAACTACGCTTGTTTTTTGATGCCATGCTAATATTGCACCTCCCATTGCATCGGAACAAATACTATGACGGTCTATTGGAAAACTTGTTAAATTATCAGAAACCTTAATTCCATTTGGAGTCCATTCTATGTTACCCAACAAATCAATTTTCTGGGCATATATTTCATCAGTTGAGTTTCTTCGATCAATCCAGGATAAAATTGCATCATTACCTTGCGTAGTGATAATGGAAGGATTGATTTGAATATTAGCGGCAGTGCATATCGGTATACCGTCTGGGGGACCAAATAAAATTCCGTTTTGATTAAGTCGTTGAGCATAAATATCAGATTCTATATTTCTGTCATCCGCCCAAACAATATAGGCGCCTTGATTATTATCACTTGCAATCTGTAAATATTGTTTATCGCTATCAGTAGTGTTTACAGGAACTCCATTTGTTGTTGGCCAGCGTAAACCACCATTCGCATTAACTCTTTGAGCATAGATATGTGAATATGTCCCACTTCCACTTCGATAATCTTCCCATGCAACAATTGCTCCTCCCACTCCGTCTGAAACTATTACTGGGTTGATTTGTGAATAAATTTCATCACTGACTACTACTCCGTCGTCACCCCACATTCTGTAGCCATTTGCATTTAACCTTTGCGCGAAGATAGCCTGTGCATTTGTATAAATAGATACCCAAACTATAATGACACCTCCATTTCCGTCAGAAGCTGATTTACACGTTTCGTCATCAAAACCACCCGCATAGGATAAACTAACCTGAGTATTAAGCCCAGGATCGTTAGTCCATTGAGGAAAAACATAACAATTGAATATTGTTATGAACACAAAAAGTTTAATTAAGTTTTTCATTTTTACCTTCATCTTTTTCTTACAAGGATTTATTTGATTAGTATTATTGAATAAATAGTTATTAAAATTGATTTTTTTAATTTTCAAAAAGAACTTACTAAGCTTAATATCATCATCATCACCGATAAGCTGACAACAAAGAATAATGCTTTACCTGCAATCGATACGATTTTTTCTTTCTTTTTTAGTTGTTCATAAGTTTTTTCCACTTTTCAGTTTTCCTTCCTTAATTCTTTGAATTTTAATTTTCCTTAATTATTTCAGCAAAAATAGATTTTAACCGAAGCGCTTGCTGTCGTTCCTGTGTCAAACATTAGCGATTTTGTTGCGAAATCAGCTATAGAATTGAATCTTTCTCTCTTCTGACCATAAAAGCTTAGCTAATAACTATCACATTGAGTTTAGAGAAGCAATTATTACCATAGCTGTAGCTGCACTGACAATGAAAATCACTGCAGCCAGAACCAGCTTTAATCGTTTATCACTTTTACGTAACCGGTCAAGTGATTTTTCCATATTCTCAATTGTTGTGGATTTATTATTCATAATTACTTCCTTTTTCTGTTTCAGTTTTCACCCGTTTATAAATTATGACTTCACCATCGGGATTATCTACAGGTGCTAATACCTGTGTGCTTATGTTTCTGTTGTTCCAGACTGAACTTCTGTCAGCAGCGTTTACTGTGCCGCTTAAGTCCACATCGGTTCCATGATATCCTGACAGGTTTCTCTGGTTCCAGGTGTTGCTGCGGTCGGTTGCATTCACGGTTCCATTGCCATCCGTGTCAGATGCGAAGAGACCAAAAACACCGGTGCCTAAATTTTTCATTGGATTAGTACCGTATGCCTGTGTCTGTGCAAGAGTCAAATCATACAAAGTTGGATTGTTGGATAAGCTCACTGTGTTTGCGGTCATCACTGCAAGGTGGTTCCGGTGAAAGATTACAACATAATAGTTACCCAACGGCACACCAGCGAATGAAAGCTGGCTTGTTCCATTCAAATCCACCAGTGCTCCATCGCTTTTAATAAATGCTGCACGTCTTGCAACAGCATTAGTTGTAGTTGATCTTAATTCGATCAATGTCCAGTCAACAACTCCCGATGGGATGCTTGCTACTGCTTCAGTTCCGGCATAATTCCATGGTACTGTATTGAATGGCTGTGTTGTAGGGATATATCCGCTTGTATTAAGCGAAGTTGTCATTGAGCTGCCGGAGTAAGGACCCTCAAGAAAAAATTTAACTAACATCTGAAATGTGTGAAGAGTGTCTTCGCCGCATTGAGTTCCGATTCCAAATAAATTTCCGGTGATGTTACCATAAACACCCGCACAGATATCAGACCCAACTCCAACTTCAATTGAAGCACCGGTTCCAATCACTATGCTTTGAGCAAAAATCAATTTCGAGATTAAAATTAGTGCGAATAAATGGCTTAAAGTTTTCATATTATTTTATCTCTGTTTTAATTGAAGTGAATTGTGTCTCTGATATTTTATTTTCTGCTTTAAGAAGATTAATCTGCTCAATGAGTTCTGTTTTAAGATTTTGAATTTCAGCAAGCTCTTCTTTTAATGATTTTAAATTTTCTATCTCTGATTTAAGTCTTTTATTTTCATATGCAAGCTGTGCTATCTGTTCTGCATTTTTAATTTTTTCCGAATGGAGTCCTTGGGACAATTTTTCATTTTTAATTGATAACTCCTGAATTGCTTTCACCATCACAGGTAAAAGATTCCCGTAAGTAGCTTCCCACTTATCCGGATTATCTTTTAATACAAGATTCAACCATTCAGCATTTTCAGATCTTTGTATTTCATCAAATTCCTGTGCGATAAATCCTGCCGTTGGTGTTTCCTGCATTCTGCTGCCGTCAGTAATTCCGTTTTCGTAAAATTCTCTCCTATCCCAGTTGAATTGTCTTGGTTTCAGCTTTGTGATGAAGTCAAGTCCTAGAGTTAAGTCCTTTATATTCTTTTTGTCTCTTGCGTCTGAAAGACTTGTTATGGTTTGCACATTGCAGCGTAGTGAACTAACGAAGATATTACCGAGAGTTATCTGATCGTTTGCTGTTGGTGAAGACGGATTTGCATCAATACCAACTAAAGTAAGATTATACCCTGTAGTTACAGTTGAGCCTGAGTTGTAGCCAATTGCTGTGTTGTAATTGCCTGTGTTATTTTGTAATGAATGATGTCCAACTGCAGTATTTTGAAAGCCTGTTGTGTTATTTCTTAAAGCATCAAATCCAAAAGCAGTATTATGCCAGCCAGTAGTATTGAAACGTAAAGCGGCATATCCAAATGCAGAATTCTCGTAGCCTGTTGTATTGCTTAAAAGAGAATTTTTCCCGAAAGCGGAATTAAAATTGCCCGTTTTGTTGCTGAAAAGAGAATTTGACCCGAAAGCGGAATTATCAAGGCCTGTTGTGTTGCTGAGAAGCGCAAATGACCCGAAAGCGGAATTAGACTCGCCTGTTGTGTTGTAGTAAAGCGAAATGAACCCGAAAGCGGAATTATTGATGCCTGTTGTGTTGCTGTAAAGCGAAGTTGTCCCGAAAGCGGAATTCTGAAAGCCTGTTGTATTAACTGCTAATGAAGTCATGCCAAATGCTGAATTATTTGAACCCGTTGAGTTATTTTGCAAAGCCCAATTACCGAATGCTGAATTATTTTCACCGGTTGTATTGAATTCAAGTGTTCCGACTCCAAATCCTGAATTAAAATTACCTGTTGTATTGCTTTGAAGAGAAGTTAGCCCGAAAGCGGAATTAGAGTTGCCAGTTGTATTATTAAAAAGACTTCGGTAGCCGAAAGCAGAATTTTGATAACCGGAAGTATTTGACTCAAGTGATTGAATACCAACCGCAGAATTCTCGTAGCCTGTTGTGTTGAAGGAAAGCGAACTATACCCGAAAGCGGAATTGGAATAACCTGTTGTGTTATTATAAAGCGAGCGAGTTCCGAAAGCAGAATTAAAGTTGCCTGTTGTGTTGTTTAAAAGCGATTGAGTCCCAAAGGCGGAATTGGCCTCGCCGGTTGTGTTGTAGTAAAGCGACTGATGACCAAAAGCAGAACTAGCGCTACCTGTTGTATTATTACGAAGTGAGTTTCTTCCGAAAGCTGAATTCTGATAGCCAGTCGTATTAAAAGCAAGAGCCGTGAAACCGAATGCAGAATTATCAAAGCCTGTTGTGTTGTTGTAAAGTGATTGTAATCCGAAGGCAGAATTACCGTAGCCTGTTGTGTTGTTGTAAAGCGATTGTATCCCGAAAGCGGAATTCTCGTAGCCTGTTGTGTTGTAGTAAAGCGAACTAACCCCGAAAGCGGAATTAAAGTTGCCAGTTGTGTTGTTAAAAAGCGATTGTGACCCGAAAGCGGAATTAGAGTTGCCAGTTGTGTTTTGGCGAAGCGAATTAGACCCGAAAGCGGAATTCTGAAAGCCTGTTGTATTAACTGCTAATGAAGTCCTGCCAAATGCTGAATTCTCATATCCAGTTGTGTTCGCTTGAAGAGCCCAGTTACCGAACGCTGAATTATTTTCACCGGTTGTATTGGCTTCAAGTGTTCCGACTCCAAATCCTGAATTAAAATTACCTGTTGTATTATTACGAAGTGAGTTTCTTCCAAAAGCCGAATTTTGATAGCCAGTCGTATTTAAAGCAAGAGCCGTAAAACCGAATGCAGAATTATCAAAGCCTGTTGTGTTGCCGGTAAGCGATTGATATCCGAAGGCGGAATTATAGTAACCGGTTGTAAGCAAATAAAGTGATTCAAAACCGACGCCTGTGTTATAGCTGCCTTCAAGAGCAGAGGATCCACCCATTGTAAAATTTCCTGCATTTATTCCAAGAAAAAGATTAAAGCCACCAGTTCCTGTCCCATAATATGTGTGAAGAAACCGGCTACCTCCTTTAAATATCGAACCTCTTAGATTTCCGGCAAGCGGCGAAATCAGGCTTATAGTGCCATTTTCCTGGTTCAAGATAAAATAATCTGCAGATGAATCTTTTATCTTAAAACTACCGTTTGGTGCAAGAGTGTTTGTTATATCCTGTGCGTTGGATACAAAGTTTACCAGCATTATGCTGATAGCGATTGTTGAAATAATGTTTTTCATTTAATAACTACCTTCCTGTAATTTGAATTATATTGTAATGTTATAACTGAATTCTTGTTTTTGAACTGCAGGTTATTTTCATAACGAGCTGAATAAGCTTATGAAAATCATCGCGGCAGCAAGACTGACAATGAACAGCACTACTACCATCGCCAGCTTAAAACGCTTTTCGCTTTTCTCAATTCCTTCCAGGACTTTCTCCGCTTCCACTTCATCCGAAAGCTTTTTCAAAGGAGTTTACCTTTATCATTTAATATTGTTTTATGCGCGCAAAGTTAGTTTTAACTGAAGGCGTCCGCTGTCGTTTGTGTGTCAAACATTAGCGGATTTGTTGCGAAATGGGGCTTAAAGGTATAAGGGTATAAGGGTATAAAGGTATGGGGGTGTAAGGGGTTGGGGAGGGGTTGGTTATTAGTTTGTTGGTTTTTAGTTCTGGTTTATTAGTCCCTGGTTTTAGTTAATAGTTGTTTGGGTTCTTCACGAATTTTTAACTTATTGACCATAACAGGAAAGTGACATAACTACAACCAATGACTATTGACCAATATACCAGTATACCTGCATAGCCTGCACCAAAATGGAAATAACAAAATCCATGTACTAAAAAACAAATAAATTCTAAACAATAAATTCCAAATTCGAAACTTTGATTGCACCTCCCATTGAATTTGAATTTTGAAAATTGAGATTTATTTGGAATTTGTGTTTTGTTATTTGGGATTTCAATATTCATCTCCCTTTTACGCATAACTGTATGACAGATAAACTATACTTAACCGCTGAACTCTTTCGGAAGACAATTGAATTGCTGCTTGAATGCTTTAGAGAAATGAGAGGGACTGCTGAATCCAACTTCGAAAGCAATCTGGGTTACACTCAATCTGTTTTCAAGTATTAGTGAAGCAGCCTTTTTAAGTCTGTAAGTTCTTATAAATTCTCCCGGTGCCTGACCTGTAACTGCCAGTAATTTACGGTGAAGTTGGCTGCGGCTGAGAAACATTTCTTTTGCAAAAGCTTCGGAGTTGAATTCTGTGTTGGATAGATTTTGTTCAGTAACATCAATTGCTTTTTTAAGAAATTCATTATCTAAAGATGTAACAGCTATCGTGGATGTATCTATTTTAATTTCTTTGCTGAACTTTTCGCGTAAAGCTTTTCGCTGCTCAAGAAGATTTTTAATTCTAACAAAAAGTTCTTTCGAGCTGAAAGGTTTGGTTAGATAATCATCTGCGCCGGTTTCAAGTCCTTCAATTCTACTTTCAGGTGAGGCTTTTGCCGTTAGCAGAATTACTGGAATATGACTTGTCAACCAATCGGTTTTAACTTTTTTGCAGAACTCAAATCCATTCATTGAAGGCATCATTACATCGCTGATAATTAAGTCCGGCATCACCTCGGCAGATTTCTTAATACCAACTTCGCCATCCTCCGCTTCGTAAAGACGGTAATCATTTTTCAATAAGCCTTTTAAATATGTCCGAACATCTTCTGAGTCCTCAACAATTAGAATAGATGGTTTATCACCGAGCAGTTTTTTGTTTTCGATTATCTCCTGTTCAATTTCTTTTTCAATATCATCTGTCTGTTTTAAAGAAAAAGTTTCAGATTTTTCAAGAGATGGACTTCCTGTCATTGCTTCAAAGATCTTCTGGTTATCATCGAGGTAAGAATCCCACATAGGGATTTTCAAAGTGAACTCAGTTCCTAATTCTTCCTGACTTTGAACATCAATTTCCCATTTGTGCAGGTCAATCAATTCTTTAACAAGAGCCAAACCGATTCCCGAGCCTCCGTACTTTTTCCGGGATGAATCATCAACCTGGAAAAAGCGATTGAAAATATTTCCAAGTTTGTCTTTCGGAATTCCTATGCCTGTATCAGAAATTTTTATAGCAACGAAATCTTCTCCGGGACTGTATTGCTGAATTATACTTAGAGAAATCGTCCCACCGGTTGCAGTGAATTTAAAAGCATTAGACAGAAGGTTGTTGATAATCTTCTCCAGCTTATCGCGATCAAACCAGCAGATAATTGATTCATCGAATGCTGAAAAAGTGATATTGATATTTTTTTGCTTAGCAAGTGATTCAAAGGAATAGAAAAGTCCGCGAAGAACCTGGACAATATTCTCCTTTTTTGCTCTCAAGGGAATTGCAGCATTTTCAAGCTGAGTTAATTCAAGAAGCTGATCAATTAATTCCTGAAGCTTTTCACTGTTACGCTTAATTAGTTCGTAGTACTCTTCCTTGTTCTCTTCTGCATTCCCGTTTATCAATTCTTCAACTGGTCCCCGAATAAGTGTAAGCGGTGTTCTGAATTCGTGCGAAAGATTTGCAAAAAATCTTGACTTAATATTTTCAAGTTCACGCTGTTTCTTAGCTTCAAATTCTCTCATCTTTAATTCATTGCGGAGCCTTGAACGGTTCATTTCGATTTTCCTTGCTGCAACAAGACCAAGGACAATTAATAGTACATAAGAAACATAAGCCCAGCCAGTTCGCCACCAAGGAGAATTGATAACAACTGAAATCGCTTTATAATTTTCACTCCACACACCATCGCTGTTTGTGGCTTTGACTTTAAATGTATAAGTGCCGGAATTTAGATTTGTGTAAGTTATAAATCTCCGGTTGCCCGCATTAATCCAATCATTATCAAAACCTTCCATCTTATAGGCATATTGAATTGATTGAGGCGAATTATAATCCAGAGCAGAAAATTGAAATGAAAATACATTCTGCGAAAAAGGAAGTATAATTTCTTTTGCTTCAAGAATATTTTCTTTTAAAGGAGAATCCTCACCGATCTTAACCGGCTGATTAAATACCTGGAAGTCTGTTATAACAACGTTTGGAATAAAACCGGATTGAGTAATTTGTTCTGGATCAAATACATTCAATCCTTCAGTGCTGCCAAAATACATCAAGCCATCGCTTGAAAAGAGAGCAGATTCTGAATTGAAATCATTTCCTCTCAATCCGTCTGCAGCTGAGTAATTTTTAAACGATTCTTTTTCAATATCAAAAAAAGAAATACCAGTGTTGGTTCCAAGCCAAAGATTTCCATTTTCATCTTCAAGAATGCTTTTGATAGAATTATCCGCCAATCCGTTTTCGGTTGAATAAACTGTTAATTCTGTATTGGAAGCATCAGGTTTATTTATTTCAGAAGTTGATTTGATAATTAATTTATTCAAACCGCTGCTCGTTCCTATCCAGAGAACAGTTTGCTCTTTGTTATCAGAAAGTTTTCCTCGTCTGCTTTCTTGTAACGAATAAATGCTGTTGCTGCTTAATTTAATTGAATTGTTTGAACCTTCATTCAAACGATGAAATTTTCCTCCATCGGAATCATCGAATAAACCTGCCTGCCGGTAGGCAAGGTTTAATCCACCGCCGTTTGTTGCAATCCACAATCTCCCTTTCCTGTCTCGCGTAATCGCCCAAACATCATTATAGCTGATGCTATTTGGATCGTCAGTCCTGTTAATCCAGATTTTATATTCACCATTATCTGTATTGAATCTTGCCAGACCACCGCCCCAAAAACCAATCCATAAAATATTCTCATCAAGGTATAAAGACTTTATATAGTTAAATGCAGAGGTTTTAAAAGTTGGACTTTCAATCATCCAGTCTTTCATACTGCCATTCTTTAAATTCAGCTGCTTCAACCCTTGTCCATATGTACCCAGCCATAAATTGTCAGATGATCCAGGCACGATTGACCAAACATTCAGTCCTATAGTACTTTTATATTTTTGAACATTGCCGTACGTGGGTGAGCTTATTAGACTGTAAAGTCCATTTGTAGTTCCAAATAATAAAGTTTTATCAGGATGCTGACATATAGAAAGCACGTTGCTATTTTTCAGTATTTCCAATGCTTCTATATCGGTCTTCTTGTCAAACAGATTATTAAACTTAATAGCTTTTGGAGAAATGTAACTTAGTCCATTTTCAGTAGCCATCCAGATGACACCTGATTTATCTTTAATAACCTGATTTATTTGGTTGCTTACCAGACTGAATGGATCAGTTTCACTTTTCATAAACCTGATTGACTTGCCGCTGCTTAAATTCATTCTTACCAATCCGGAATAGGTACCTAGCCACAATATCGTTTCATCATTTATTTTTTCTTCGACCAAAGAAGCAACGCTGTTGCCGAACTGCAGAGTGTTTTCTGTTGGAAGGTTTATTCTGGAAAAAGTATTTTTAATTGTGTGATATTTTACTAAGCCATTTGCGGTTCCAATCCACAAAATATCCGGTTCAAAATCAGATTTTGATATTTCCCAAATGAGATTATTGCTAAGACTGTTTTTATTATTAGGATCGGAATAGAATTTTAAGAATGTGTCGCTATTCGATTTTATATTGTATTTATTCAGCCCATTGTAAGTGCTTATCCATAAGTAACCATCATCGTCTTCAATGATGGATGTAACAAAGTTGTTGCTGAGAGAATTCGGATCGTCCGGTTTGTAATTCCAGTTTTTAAGTTCATTAGTTGAAGGATTAAATCTGTACAGACCCGATTTATATGTGCCAACCCATACCATTCCATCAGAAGTTTTATAAATTGCTGTTATGCCGTTCTCTTTAGCACCGCGTGTTTCGATCTTCCAGCTTTTGAAGGAATCATTTCTGAAATCATACATATTAAGTTCGCCGCTTTTTGTTCCAACCCAGATATTACCATCTTCATCTTCAAACAATGACCAGATATTATTATTTGATATTGAATTGGAATCCTGAGGATTGTTCCGGTATACTTTAAAGTCATATCCATCAAAGCGATCTAAACCATCCTCTGTCCCTATCCAGATAAATCCATTTTTATCCTGGAGGATTCCAATAACTTTAGTATTGGATAATCCGTTCTTAACAGTAAGATTATTAAAATTCAGACTTTGAGAAAAAAGATTTGCAACAAATGCTGAAATAAATAAAAGAAATGCTAAATAAATTTTTCCGTTCTTCCCTGCAATAATCATATTTACAATTTAGTGATGAAGAATGTTATCAAGCAAGGTAACATTGAAAATAAAAACCCCTCCGATCAGGAAGGGGTTGAGTTTAGCTATTCGTAACTCAGGTCGCCTGACCTGAGAAGTTGTTGGCACAGCTCGGAGAGCTGTGCTACGAATGATTATTTCAACAGTATCATCTTCTTCGTTTGAACAAAAGAACTGCTCTCAATTTTGTATAAATAAATTCCACTCACTATTTCACTTGCATCGAACTGCACTTCATAGGATCCAGCTTGTTTGAATTCATTTACTAACGTCTTTACTTCTTTGCCCATGATATCATAAATAATAATCCGCACTAATTCAGGATTAATTATACTGTAACGTAAGGTTGTTGTTGGGTTAAAAGGATTCGGAAAGTTCTGAGTTATTTCATATTCAGTAGGTAATTTATTTATTTCTTCATCTTCAACAGATGCTATCAGTACTGATTGTTCAGGAGCAAATTCTGAAGCAGCAAAACAATTATCTATGGCTTGAACACTCCAGTAATAGGTTTGTGCTGAATCCAGTCCCTTAATTGTCCAGCTATTATTGCTGTTTGTATTTCCAAGATTTACTACTCGCCTGTAGCCTGTATTTCTGTCAGACATTGGTGATAATATATTAACTGCATTTGGTGCAGAGCCAATAACGAGATTATATCTTAATCCATTTTGTGGTGTTTCGTTATCACTACTTTTATCCCAGCTAAAGGTTACATCCTGACTGCTAACTACCGAGTGCAAGTTAGAAGGTACATTTGGCAAATTATTTGGGGTTATATTATTGTTACGATATATCTTAGACACGGTCCCACCAGCTGTCCATCCAGTTAATAGTATATCCAGGTCACCATCATTATCATAATCTCCCCAAGCAACACTTCCCGATACAACAGGTATTAAGACTATTGATGTTTGTTCTGTAAATGTATTACCTCCGTCATTTCGATATATTTTAGAGACTGAACCACCGTTTATATATCCGGTGAGCAATATGTCAAGATCACCATCATTGTCATAATCCCCCCAAGCTGAACTGCTATAACAAACTCCTGTTAAAGATATTCCTGTTTGTTCGGTGAATGTGTTATCTCCGTTATTACGGTATATTTTAGATGTTAGAACGCCCGACCATCCAGTAAGTAATATGTCAAGATCACCATCATTATCATAATCCCCCCAGGCAACACTGCTATAATAAACTGCTGCAAGTGATATTGATGTTTGTTCTGTGAATGTATTGTCGCCGTTATTACGATAAATTTTGGATACAGATAGACCATTGTAAGTATTTATAGCTCCAGTTAACAATATATCGAGATCACCATCGTTGTCATAGTCTCCCCAGGCTACGCTGCCATAATAAACTTCTGCTAGAAAAATTGATGTTTGCTCAGTGAATGTGTTGTTTCCGTTATTGCGAAATATTTTAGATACTCGAAGACCAATGGGGTCTGAAAATCCTGTCAGTAATATGTCAAGATCACCATCATTGTCATAATCTCCCCAAGCTACGCTACTATAGGAAACCGCTGTTAGAGATATTCCAGTCTGTTCTGTGAATGAGTTGTTTCCATTATTGCGATATATTTTAGATGGCCCAACACCGGCCCCGGTAAGCAGTATGTCAAGATCACCATCATTATCATAATCTCCCCAAGCTACACTGCTATAATCAACTCCTGTTAGATATATTGATGTTTGTTTTGTGAATGTGTTGTTACCGTCATTGCGATATATTTCAGATCTTGGAGCGGAGGGATATCCAGTATATCCAGTCAGCAATATGTCAAGATCACCATCATTATCATAATCCCCCCAAGCTACACTACTATTCCCAACGCCTGGCAGAGATATAGACGTTTGTTCTGTGAATTGTTCCTGCGGGAATATGAATGCTGCAAATAAGAACTCAAAAAGAATTATACTATTTTTTTTCATTGGTGTTCTCCCTAGTTAAGGTGCGAACTATTTGAACAAATACTCAATTTACATTCTTAAAAATGTTATATTGAAAGAAAGATCTATAATTAATTCATAACTATTTAAGCAGTATCATCTTCTTAGTCTCAACAAAACTCCCACTTTCAATTCTATAAAGATAAATTCCGCTTGCCAAGTTAGAAGCATCAAATTGAACCTCATAAGTTCCGGGCTGCTTTATTTCATTCACTAATGATTTTACTTCTCTTCCAAGAATATCATATACTTTAATTCGAACTAAATCAGTATTAGTAACGCTGTAGCGAATTATGGTCAATGGGTTAAATGGATTTGGATAATTCTGAAATAAATTATAATCCTCGGGTTGTGCAGAAATCTCACCATCAACAGAAACAATTGGCGGAATTGGTGGAAGTACCACAGATTGCTCCTCTGTTGAAATTGTAAATACGGCAGACCCATAAGCAGGTAGAGTAACACTGAAATTTGAAAGTTCGCTTCCCAGCTTTTGAAAACTTGTATCGGAGTATAAATTGTTCACCCAATAAGTAGAACCCTGAATAAATCCTCCGGTAAACTTCAAATTGGCTGTCGTTAAATTCATCGTAACAGTTTTGCTGGTGCTGCTAAAGTTAGCTACTGTCAATCCGTTTGAATCTTTAAATGGTCTCAGGAATGCATAAACAATTCCATCTGTTGTTGTGATTCTATCAAAATCAGATTCATCAGAACTGTTAACCTGCCCATCTCCGTTTGTATCCAGCTTGTGCTGAGAGAATGCAGGGAACTGTGTACGTATTTGTGCTATTCTCTGGTAATGAGGAGTGAGCATTTCTCTTCCACCGAAATTCCAATCGATTATTCCTCTTCTACGTACATTCAAATCAGGTTCACCGGGCTGTCCTAATCCTTTGCCCCATCCAACTTCCTGTCCGTTCATCATCATCGGCATTCCGGGTGCAGTGAAAATAACAGTTGCCATCGGCATTGTCTTTTCAAAAGAATTGTATTTATAGCTTATCCGATCCTCATCCTGTGATTCCATAAATCTCATATAGTAAGAATTCTCTCCCGGATGAAATCCACTATTATCCAATCTTGTATGCAAAGTATTTACTCCACTTATATTAAAATTAAAATCACGGATTGCATTGAAGTAAAGAGCAAAATCGTAGCTGGCATCTAAGCCACCATTCTGATCAGCATATAAGACTTCAGTTCCAACACCGGTTCCATCGTCTTCTCCAAGAAGTAAAATATCAGGCTTGATGTGCTTCAAAGAATTTCTTACAGGTATCCCCATATTACTTTCTCCATACTTTCTATGCGGTCCCCAGTACACATCAAAGCGGTAACCGTCTATTCCGAACTCTCTCACCCAATAATCATAAACATCAACCATATATTTTTTTGCGTCAAGATCTCTCCAATCATAATTCAACAAAGCATCGCTGAATGCGCAGTAATAATAAATTCCTTGTGGAGTTACACATTGTCCCAAACCATTTGTATTGTGCGAGATAAACTGAGTCTGATAATAATTCCAGTATTGGGAGTAGTCTCTAAAAAGTAAAGCTTCCTGAGCAAAGGGATGATCTCGTCCGGTGTGATTTGGAGTAATATCCTGAATAACTTTCAATCCAAGCTGATGCGCAGCGTTAACAAAATTTTTGTAATCCTGATCTGTTCCAAGTGAAGTTTCAACTTTTAAAAAATCAATTGTGTTGTAACCTATGTTAATTTGATTGTCTATGTTTCCCGGAACTTCGGTAACAGGTAAAACCCAGATTGTATTGAAACCCATTGCCTTGATATATGGAAGATTTGCAATCGCTGCCTGAATTGTTCCGGCTGGAGTAAACGCTTTGAAGAACATCAAATAGATTCTTGAATTTTTTACCCAATCAGGATTATCAGCATAACCTGCAGCTTTAACATTTTCACTATCAGGAATAACAACAAAAAATGTTCTTGTTGAATCAAGATTATTATCCGGGTCTTCAACTATCAACGATAAATAATATTCACCCGTTGATGATGGTTTTAAGACCATAACTTCAACATTCGTTTGTCCGTTTATACCAAGTGATTGAGGATTGCTTGAATCTTCTTTCCATATATAAGTTAAAGTTTGCCCATCAGGATCTGTACTATTTGCACCGCTGAGTGTTAATGAGTTTCCATTTTGTGAAATATCAATCTGAGCTTTGGGATTATGATTTACTTTTCGAATTATACTCAGCGTGTCAGACGTTTCTGTTTGACTTCCGATAACAGCTTTGATTACAAACTTGTTATCACCTTCAAGCAAATAAATTGTTTTGTTAAGCTTTCCCTGAGTAACTGAAACATTCCAGGTAGAATCGAATCGAACAATCTGAGCAGATGTAACAGTTGTATCAAATCCGCCATTTTGGTTGAAGATGGCTCCCTGTAAAGGCCATGAAGTTTTCCAGGTTTCAGCGGGAAGAGTTAAAAACTGAATTACATTTGCCTGAACTGTAAAAGTTGTTGTGTCAGCGCTTGATGTTCCAACCGTACTTTCAGCATAAAGTATAAGTTGATGCTCGCCATCACCGAGCGGCGCCGGAGGAGTAAATGAGATCTTTTTCGAGGATGGATTATACAAGCTGCCAATTCCAGTGTATTCTGTATTATCAATTCTTATTTTGATTGAACTTGTATCAACGCTTGACGTAATTGATGGAAACACATAAGCAGTAATTTCCGGAAATCTAGTTCTGATTACCCCTGAAGCCAAGGTGGAGTTGGGCAATAAATAATGAATGGTTGGATTTCTGATAAACAAATAGGAATTATTATTATCATTAGGATTTTGTCTTGGATTTAACGGATCTGGAAACCAATTACCATCATTAAATTTATATTGATACGCACCGGGTATACTAACTGGTGCAGGAGGAGGATTTGGTCCGCCAACTCTTAATTTTACTGTTTTGAACCAGGTGTTGGTGTTGGCATCATAGCTCATTAACGAATTTGAATTGAGTACCCAATTGTTAAATTCTCCGGGAAGATAAACATTGGTCGGAGTGTTGTTTGGATGATAATAGAATGTCACAAAAACACTGTCATCCTGCTGAGCTAAAGTAAATGCAGTTATAAATAGTGAAATCAGAATTGTATATAATAATTTCATTTAGGATTTCCTTGATGTTAAAATTTATGTTTTCTTTCCTGTAATTTGAACCGTAATCTCTCTTGTTCTTGAGCGATTATCGAAATCAACAAAAATAATCTGCTGCCAGGTTCCAAGAAGCATTCTTCCTTTTGAAAAAGGAACAGTTAATGAAGCACCTTGAATTGCAGCTCTTACGTGTGAATGTCCGTTTCCATCGTGCCAGGTATTATCGTGCTCGTAATTGATATTTGTTGGAGCAATTCTTTCAAAAAACTTCGGGTAATCCTTCAGCAAACCCGGTTCATATTCAATCGTTGTTATTCCGGCAGTTGAACCGCCAGCGAATAGAAGAGCATTTCCTTCAATAAAATTATTATTTGAAATAACATTGCTTACCTGATCTGTTATATCAATAATATCGCAATTGCCTTTTGTTGATACGCTAATTGAATAAGTCTCAATTTCCATAATAATGCTCGTTCAAATTATTAAAATTTTAGCCACATAAAGTTACAAAATTTGTCACCAGTGTGATGATAAACATCCTTTTACATTGGAAGTGTAGACTATCCCGTTTAATTTTGCAAGGTAATTTTAAAAACTAAAAAACAAGGAAACGATATGACTTCAAAGGATTTCATAAAATTAGAAGAGAAATATGGTGCTCATAACTACCATCCAATCGATGTTGTAATAGACAAAGGAAAAGGAGTTTGGGTTTGGGATGTTGAAGGAAAAAAATATCTGGATTTTCTTTCAGCATACTCCGCAGTTAACCAGGGACACTGCCATCCAAAAATTGTAAAAGCTTTAACTGACCAGGCACAAAAGCTTACATTAACTTCACGTGCATTTTATAATAGTTGTCTCGGTGAATATGAAAAGTATATCACTGAGTATTTCGGCTATGACAAAGTTCTGCCAATGAATACGGGTGTTGAGGGTGGTGAAACAGCAGTGAAGCTTGCAAGAAAGTGGGCTTATACTGTTAAGGGAATTGAAAAAAACAAAGCGAAAGTAATTTTCGCAGAGGGAAATTTTTGGGGAAGAACATTAGCTGCTGTATCATCTTCCACTGACCCTGATTGCTACGAAGGATATGGCCCATATATGCCTGGTTTTGAAATAATACCTTACAATAATATACCTGCACTAGAAAAAGCACTCGAAGATCCGAATGTTTGTGCATTTATGGTTGAGCCCATTCAGGGTGAAGCTGGTGTAATGGTTCCTGATGAAGGTTATTTGAAAAAAGTTTATGATCTCTGTAAATCTAAAAATGTTCTGTTCATCGCTGATGAAGTTCAGACAGGTTTATGCCGTACCGGTAAACTTTTAGCTTGTGACCATGAGGGAGTAAAACCAGACATACTAATTCTTGGTAAGGCTTTATCGGGTGGTGCTATGCCTATCTCTGCCGTTCTTGCTGATGATGAGGTAATGCTCACAATAAAACCCGGGCAGCACGGTTCAACTTTTGGTGGAAATCCTCTTGCTGCAAAAGTAGCAATCGCCTCACTTCAAGTTCTCAAAGAAGAAAAACTTGCAGAAAATGCTGACAAAATGGGAAAATATTTCAGACAGGAAATGCAAAAGATTGTTGATGAACTTGAAATTGTTTCTCTAGTTAGAGGTAAAGGATTACTTAACGCAATCGTGATCAAGCCAACTAAATCGGGAAAAACTGCGTGGGATGTTTGTGTCGAGTTTAAAGAGAATGGACTTCTTGCAAAACCAACTCACGGTGATATAATTCGTTTCGCTCCCCCATTGGTAATCACTAAAGAAGAAATCGACTATGCTATTGATACGATTAGAAAAGTGTTAATGAAATTTGAACATGAGCAAGTGGTTGTTGAAGCTTAAGTTAGGAGCCCTCGAAAAGAGGGCTTTTATATTTTTACAAGATATTGTTTTAATTCATTTTTGGTTTCGATCAGAACGTTGTTCAGCTTTTGTAATCGGTCCTGAATATTCAGCCAGTCATTATTCTTACCAGATATTTCGACTGCAAGAGCTTCATCACCTACTTTCATCGCACCAACTGAATAACTTGCCCCTTTAATAGTGTGGGCGAGTTCGATTATTCGTCCAAGCTCTTTTCTTATCAGCATATCATTCAGGATTTTCACTTTCTGATCGACATCAAAAATGTATGATTCAAGAAGATCCTTTTCAAATTCTAAATCACCAAGGCTTACTTTTTTTAGTCTCTGTAAATCAATTAAAGAATTATTTTCCTGTTTAGGAACTGATATCGAAGTTGAGCCGTTGCTTTTAATTTTAAAGATCGAATCAACTTTCTTTATAAGGTCCTGCCCAAGTACAGGTTTTGCAATGTAGTCAGTCATTCCAGCGTTCAGGCATTTTTCTCTGTCTCCAATTAAAGCATGAGCAGTGAGAGCAATGATCGGGATATTTTTTTTGGAATTTTTCAATGAACGAATTTGCTCCGTTGCCTTGTAGCCATCAATTTCAGGCATTTGAATATCCATTAAGACCAAATCGAAATCACCATGAGCTACGGCTTCAACTGCTTCTTTTCCATTTGCGACTGCTGAGGAATTATAACCTGCAGCGCTCAGCATTTTAAGTGAAACTTTCTGATTAATCGGATTATCTTCTGCCACTAAAACCTTGTACTTAGAACGCTTTTCTTTAAAGCCGTTACTATTAAATTCAACTTTATGAGTCAGAACTAAATCATCATCACTACTGCTAACTGAAGTTGTTGTTTCAGCATAGTTTGATTTTGGCTGAACACCACACTTAATTTTAAAGTTAAAGGTACTGCCTTTTCCCGGCTTACTCTCAACATTTATTTCACCGCCGAGTAATTCAACATATTCCTTGCAAATAACCAGACCAAGTCCGGTACCGCCTAATTGCTTGGATTCTGAACCATCTATTTGAGAGAATGGTTTGAAAAGATCACTCAATTTATCTGCTGGAATACCTATACCAGAGTCTACTACCGATACAGCAAGCTCAACTTCGTTTTCAACAACCGGCGACGTACTAACTGCTAACCTGATTTCACCTTCTCTTGTGAACTTAACTGCATTGCTTAAAAGATTTATTATTATCTGCCTTAATTTTGTTGTATCGCCAATCAATCTATATTCGGTGGAATGTTGAATTTCTTTTACAATTTTTATGCTTTTTTCTGCGGCTTTAGCTGACACAACAGAGATCGATTGATCTATAACATTCAGAAGATTAAAATGGACTCTTTCAATTTCAACTTTACCGGCTTCAATTTTAGACAGGTCAAGAATTGAATTAATTATTTCCAGCAGTGACTCAGCAGACTGCCTGGCGTTAGAAGAAAACTGTTTCAACTCCGCAGTGCTTTCATATGCACCTGCTTCTATTAAGGTTAGAAATCCTAAAATTCCATTCATCGGAGTCCGGATTTCGTGACTCATATTTGCCAGGAATTTACTTTTAGTTCCGCTTAACCTGATCGCTTCAAAGGCTAATTTTTCTGTCTTCTCCTTTTCCTGCTTTAACATATCTTCCATCTGCAATCGCTCTTCTTCAACCTTTACCTGATCAGTGATATCAGAAATATTACCCTCAAGATAAATCTCCCCTTTATCATCATTTACAATTCTGTCATTAAGGCTTACAACTGCTGCTGTGCCATCTTTTCTTTTTAACCTGATTCTATAATTCTCAATCTGCTCGCTCTTCTTAAGCTCGTCAATTAACTTTTTTCGATCACTTTCTTCAAAATAAATATCGTTTACGTACACTTGCATCAGTTCTTGTTCATCTTTATATCCCAGAATTGCAGCAAAGGCTTTATTAATTGTAAGCCATTTACCATCCAGGGTTGTTTGAAATATTCCTTCGGCAGAGTTATCAATTATTGATCTGTACTTCTGTTCTGATTGTTCTATTGCAAGATTTCTCTCAACAATTAACAAACGTGCTCTGAAGTTAACACCACATGCTATTATAGAAGCGAAGCTGAGAAACAGTACGAATAATACTGATTCGAACATATTGGGAAGAAAATATATGGCTCGGTCGCTCAACAATATTGCAGCTGCAAAAACTATATTATAATAAATTGCAACTATTATTTGATTCCGTATTTCCCAGCTTAAAAATAACGCTGACGTAAAAATTATTAATCCTGTGATACTTGCGTTAACAAATAAGGATTTGGGAAGAATATAAATCATCAACCCGGAGGTTACAATTATGGTAAGAAGAAGTACGTGAACAAGTGCACGGGAACGGCTTACTGAAATTCCTGCTGTCAACATAGCGAGTACTACGAACGCAATAACCGTTGAGGTCAATCTGATAATATATATTTCAACACTTTGGTGAGGGAAGTATTTTATTTCAAAAATCATTGCAAATAAACCAAACACAGCAGCCAGCAAAGCCATAATACGAAGCGGCACAATTAATAGAACATCCAGCTGCTGCCTCACCTCCTGGTATGTTTTACTCGAAAACGGAAACCTGCCGGTAAGAATAAAATCCAGTACAGATAAGCTTAAGGTTGAGGAATTATTATTTTTTCTATTTACGCCTTCAAAATCCAAAAGTATCTCTAAAAATTTAGTATAAATGCTTTTTTTTATTAGTTTTGTATCAAAATAATACTTCACATATAATGCCATTATGGACTTCTTGTATTCAATAGATTTAGCAGTCTTTTACTTCTTCAATCATACAATTTCTACCGGATTTCTGGATAAGTTTTTTTCCATTATTACGGATGTAAACAAGTGGTATATAGCTTATGTAATATTGATTGGAATTGCTTTTTTCAATGGTGGAAGGCGAGGGAAAATTGCAGTGATAGGTTTAATTCTTCTGATTGTCGTTACTGATCAGACAGGATACAGAGTTCTAAAGGAACTTTTTGAAAGAGTTAGACCTTGTAATATTTTAACTGATGTTATAACTCCCGTGGGTTGTGCAGGTGGATTTTCATTTCCATCAAATCACGCGTTAAATAATTTTGCTGCCGCAGTTTTTCTTTTAAGGTTATTTCCAAATTACAAATGGATTTTTTTAATCGTTGCAATTTTGATTTCTATATCAAGAATTTATTTAGGTGTGCACTACCCTTCTGATGTAATTGGTGGTGCTTTAATCGGTGCAGCATTTGGTTATCTGTTCTCGATTGCAGCATTAAAACTCGAACAATATTTTATAAAAAAATGAATTCACAAATAAAACAGAAAATTAGTCTTGTCAGATTGTTTGTAGTAATTGTTTCGCTTATTGTTTTCATGAAACCGGGTTTACTGTTTTCTCAGGAATCTCATGAGAGCCCAAACCTTGGGAAGCTAACAGTTATTATTACTGGCTTCGCTAATGAAACAGGTAACTGCCGATTTGCTCTCGACAATTCAAAGTTTGTTTATGAGAGAGAAGATACTGTATGGATTGGCAAAGTTCTGCCGATAGTCAATAAGCAGGTTATTGTTGTAATAGATTCTTTACAATACGGTGAATATGCTGTAAGAGTTTTTCACGATGAAAATAAAAACGAAATAGTTGACACAAATTTCCTTGGCATTCCAACTGAAGATTACGGATACTCGAATAATGCGAGCAGTTGGTTTGGACCTCCTTCATGGGATAGAGCAAAATTTATTTTCGATAAAACTGAAATGACAATAGAAATTGAAGTTGGCTCATTTATTTAATTAATGAAAATTCAAGATGAACAATGAATCAATTGAAGAAAAAATAGTTGAGAAGTTTTTTTCCGGTCTGGACAAAAAATTAACTAACTGGATGGCACATTACGGATTACTAATCCTTAGAATTAGTCTGGGAATAGTTTTCTTTTGGTTTGGTATGCTGAAGTTTTTCGAAGGATTAAGTCCCGCTGAGGAACTTGTACGTAATACAATTTATTTCGTTGACCCGGATTTCTTTTTGCCGGTTCTTGCCGCCTGGGAATCGCTTATCGGGATAGGTTTGATCACTGGAAAATTTCTGAGAGTTACAATTCTGCTTTTATTTCTTCAAATGCCCGGAACAGCGCTACCTCTTCTCATTCTTCCAGAAAAAGTGTGGACTGTATTTCCATACGGATTAACTCTCGAAGGACAATATATTGTTAAGAATCTTGTACTCATCGGTGCAGGTTTGGTTATTGGCGCTACTGTTAGAGGCGGTGGAATCCTGAGTGACTACAAAAGTTTACTAAAATCAAATGAATAAAAACTACCTTAAACTAAACTATTTCTATGAAAGTACTCAAACATCTTTTTGAAAACAATCGCAGATGGGCTTCTCAACAAACGCAATCTGACCCTGATTTTTTTAACAGGCTACTACAGCAGCAATCTCCCGAATATCTCTGGATTGGATGCTCGGATAGCAGAGTTCCCGCTAATGAAATTGTTGGACTTCTACCCGGAGAACTATTTGTGCACAGGAATGTAGCAAACCTTGTTGTAAAAAATGATCTCAACTGTTTATCGGTTATCCAGTTTGCTGTTGAGGCGCTGAAAGTAAAGCATATAATCGTCTGCGGTCATTATGGGTGCGGCGGAGTGAAAGCGGTGCTTGACAATACAAAAATTGGTCTGGTTGATAAATGGCTGGATAATTTTAAAACCGGTAAAAGAAAATTTCCAAAACAATTTATTGGCAATAAAGAATGGTACTTCTCGATTTAATAAACTTTGTGAGCTAAATGTTGTTGAACAGGTTTTTAATGTTTGCCAAACTGATATCATTCAAAGCGCATGGCAAAGAAAGCAAAACCTTTCTGTCCATGGATGGATTTACGATATTAAAGATGGATTGCTGCAAGATTTAGATGTGTGCATCTCTAGTTCTGATAATCTTGAGAATTCAAGAAACGCTGCAATATCAAAAATCTTTACGGAGAAGTAAAATTGAATTTTGTTGAAATGGAAAAATTGCTTAGCCAGTTAACACCTGATCAAAAACCACTATGGGGTAAGATGACTCCGCAGCATATGGTTGAGCATTTATACAAAGCAGTTCAATCGAGCATAAATGAAATTTCTCTGAATGTTTATACAGAGGAAAGAAAAATTCCTGTACTGAAAAAATTATTCTTAGGTGAAAGACCACTACCAAAAGAATTTATGAATCCCGCAATCGGTGCGGAACTTATGCAATTAGAATTTAAAGATTTGAATAAAGCAATTAATGAACTTAGAAATGTTATGCAGCGCTACGAGCAGTTTTTTATAGACAATCCATCGATCAAAACTGCACATCCTATTTTCGGCCACTTAATCAAAGAAGAGTGGGATAATTTTCACCGGAAGCATTTTAAGCATCATCTTTCACAATTCGGCATATCCGATTAAACTTCCCGGTTTCCCTTCTTCATCATTCCCTGCTCTTTATTAAGAAACACTATAATCCAATTATTATTTATTTTAGTATTACCACGTTAATAAATTGAGTTTCTATGAAAATACAAAATACTGACCAAAAGCGGGAACCTAGAATTCGACATACTATTCGAAGCGACTTCAGACAAACAAAAATAAAAGAGGAATTTAAGTCCGAGTATAAAGACCTAAAGCATTATTTCCTCAACGATGAGCGGAAGCAAAAGTTAGAAAGAATGAGTTCATTCAAAAAAATTTTTGTTCTTCCATGGTGGCTTCTTAAGGCAATGTATCTTCGATTAACTCCTTTCAGAAGAATTCTTTTTTTCATTGGCTTGATAGGATTTTTCACATTCGGTAATTTCAGTTCGGGCCCTGAAGGAACAGAACTCACGCTGAATATCTCGGCAGTGTTTACAGCTTTAGTATTCCTTTTTATTCTTGCACTTGAGTTAAAAGATAAGCTTCTAGCAAAAACTGAACTGCAGGAAGGCAAAGCTATTCAGCAGTCATTGATGCCGGAACAATCACCAAAAATTAATGGCTGGGATATCTGGCTGTTCACACGTTCAGCAAACGATGTTGGTGGTGATTTGATTGATTTCATTCAGATTGATGAAAATAAATTCGGAGTTGCTGTCGGCGATGTTGCCGGGAAAGGTTTGAGTGCCGCACTTTTAATGGCAAAGCTTCAGTCAACCATTCGTGCACTTGTTTATGACTACCCTTCACTTGAAACACTTGGCGATAAACTTAACAAAATATTTCATCGAGATAGTCCTTCCAAAATTTTTGCTTCGTTAATTTATATTGAGATCAATAGTGAATCGGGAAAAGTGAAATTTATTAATGCAGGCCACTATCCGCCTATCATAGCAAGGAGCGAAAACGTTGAACAATTAGAAAAAGATGCTCCGGCACTTGGATTAATTAAAGAAGCAACCTTTAACAAACAGCTTGTCTCGCTCAATCAAAATGATTTTATGATAATTTACTCAGATGGTCTTACCGAAGCAAAAAATGAATCCGGAGGTTTTTTTGGAGAAACAAAGTTAATTGAGCTGCTAACTAAAAGACAGACGATGACATCTCAACAGATTGGGGAAATGCTTATTGCAAATGTAGATGACTTTATTGGAAAGATTCCAGCACACGATGATTTAACGCTGGCTGTGTTGAAGAAGGTCTGATGGTTTTTCCCCTCCTGCCTGAGCAGGGGACGAAGGGGTGGAGGGAGAAAAGTTCAATACGAAAAGTTAATTTAGTTATCACACCACCCCGTCCTTCGGACACCCCTCCTCAGAGAGGAGGGGATAATTTTATTTTTTATTCTTTTTGAAGTGACTTTTTATTTCTTTTAATGCTTTTTCAAGATTTAAAAGTACTTCCTGGTTTTCAAACCTGATTACTTTTAATCCTGCTTCTTCAAGTTTCATTGTTCGTCGCTGGTCATTTTTCATTGCGTTTTCATCGAAGTGAAAATCGCCATCGAGTTCTATAACTAGTCGTTCTTCTGGACAATAAAAATCAACAATGAACGATTTAATGCTTGACTGTCTTCTGAACTTTCTTTCTTCAAACTGACTGTTCTTTAAATATCCCCACAAAAAGGCTTCAGCCTGAGTTGGATTATTTCTTAAATGTTTTCTCTTATCTTTTAAATTTCTTCTGTTGAATGTTCGCATATTTAAAGTTATAAAAAGAGCGGGTAATTCCCCTCCTGCCTGAGGAGGGGACGCAGGGGTGGAGGGAGCTAAGTTATTTTCGAGTTTTTAACTAAACACCACCCCGTCCTTCGGACACCCCTCCTCAAAGAGGAGGGGATAATTTTAAATTTTTATTTAACCACCATCATCTTTCGTGTTAATTCATTAGCGCCTGAAATAATTCTGTACATATAAAGCCCGCTGCTAATGTTTTCAGCATTAAAGTTTACCTCGTGAACACCTGCCGGATATTTTCCTTCTGCGATTGTTTCAACCTCAGTTCCCAATACATCAAATACTTTCAAACTAATAAAAGAAGCTTCGGGCAGTTGGAAGCTGATTGTTGTTGTGGGATTAAAAGGATTTGGATAATTCTGACTGAGTTCAAAAGTTTTAACCGTAAATAAATTCACTTCAACTTCATTTGAATATTCGCCGGTACCGTCGTAATCAACCTGCTTCAAGCGATAGTGATAAGTGCCGTCATAAAAAGGATAATCTTCAAAACGATAAAGATTTCGTTCTGTTGAATTCCCTCTGCCTTCCTTAAATCCTATTTCAAACCATTCAGCTTCACTTTCTTCTGAAGAAATATTTCTTCGTTCAATAAAAAATCCGAGATTATTCAGCTCTGAGGATGTTTCCCAGCTAAGAGTTACCTTGTCTTGATTCACATCCGCAGTAAAGTTACTGAGAGCAACAGGGATGATTGTTGAGTCTTCAATTATAGAAGCCCAAATACTTAATTGACCACTTTGCAGCCGCATCCAGATAGGATAAATTTTCCCGTTCCAGGCGGCGATGTTTGAGTAATCACCAAAAAATACTCCGGATGTTGGAGTAAAAGAACTTTCGCTTATTTTAAAGTTGTCGAAAGTAGTTCCTCCATCAGTTGACTTTGCAACAAAAACATCTGTAGCTGCACCGGTTGTATTTCTTCTGTCATAAAAAACAAACCACAAATGACCAGTTGAAGGATCTATAGTTGACCAGACAAAAAACTGATGTCGGGTTGTGTTGTCATTATTTACTTTTGCAGGCGGAGACCAGGTGTTTCCGCCGTCAGTAGATTTGGAAAGAAATATATCAGTATTAGTAACTCCATTTCTCTGATCAGACCAGACGACATAAACGTGTCCTCTGTATGGTGAATTGCTTATATCGCACATTGTAATCGGAAAACCGTTGCATCGGTAAATTCCTGAAACATCAAAATCCCAACCGCCGGGCATATCAGAAACAAAAACATCAGCTCCCCAGGTTTCGCCGCCATCGGTAGATTTATCAAGAACAATTCCAACCGGACCTGCCCACGCAACATAAACTTCACCATTCGGTCCAACACAGGGAACAGCACCTTCAGTAGTGTTATCGCTGTCTATACAATTTCCGCTAACGTCGCTTATCACTTTGTTGGAACTCCAGGTTAAACCCTGGTCAGTTGATTTTGAAAACCTGATTCGAGAGCTGTCATTTGGATTAGAACTGCCATAGCTATCGAATTCAGTCCACGTAGCATAAATTGTTCCCCGATATGGAGATTGCGAGTGATCAACTGCCAGCCATTCTTTATCCTGTGCCTGAGGTTGAACACCCTGATAAATTCCTACACCACCATTCCAGGTTAGCCCATTGTTAGTTGATCTCTGCACAACAATTCTATCTATCCACCAGCCCGAAACAGGGTTTGAAAGATGAGAAAAGTAAAGGTTGCCAAGGCTGTCGAATAAAACTACCGGATCGCCCCAGACACCAAGATTATTCGAAACCATCTGTGATTCAGTCCATGTCAAACCACCGTTGGTTGAACGATAAAAGCTATTAAGATTTGCACCCGCTGCAAGAATATTGGGATCGAGAGGATTTATTGCTATAGTTACTTCATTCGGGCTGCCGCTATTATCAACCAATATATTCGGAAACTGCGAAAAGATGTTAACTGAAGTCAAGAAAAAAATACAAAGAGAAAAGTAAAGAGATTTTTTCATTTTAGTTCCTGCTGAAATTTAGTTTAAATTTAATTGCAAAGTTTTTATTTGTACATATCTAATTCAGATTATTGTTTAATTAATTTGTTCTTGATACGTCCGCCTTTTTTAATTGGATCATCTGGATAACCAAGCTCTTTCCAATTTAATATTCCTTCGCCGCCTTTACCATGACACGATGTACATTTTAGAGAATTATCGGAGCTCATCACCATATGGTTTATTGGCCAGTACATTTTGGTTTCAATAAAATCAACATTACCA
>DATIJX010000061.1:0-5657 GCA_035478175.1 Ignavibacteriaceae bacterium | reverse complement strand
CAATAATTCTTTTATGCTTTCACAGAATAAACTGTTTGATAAAAGATTCGACCAAACATCATCCGATGGAATTGATCTTTACTTTATCGAAAATAGATTAGAGAGAGCAGAGTTTGCAGGCAAAGTTCAGTCAATATATTTCATGTATGATGATGATGTATCAAACGGAGTGGTAAAATCAACTGCTCATAGTGCAGTGATCGTATTTAAGGATAATGAAATTGATCAGGTACGGTTGTTTGGCTCACCGACAAGTGAATATCATCCCGAAGTTAAAGTAGAAGGTTTAGAAAGAACGTTTACTTTACCTAAATTTGTTTTGAAGGAAAATCGTCCAATCTCCAAAGATTTTATTATGAATCGGCAATATGAAGATGAGTAAAACACTAAGAAGCGAATCACTGGTTAAAATTTATAAGAAAAGAACTGTTGTTAATAAAGCATCAGTTGGAGTCTCCAAGGGGGAGATCGTTGGGCTTCTCGGTCCGAATGGTGCCGGTAAAACTACCACGTTTTATATGATCACCGGAATGATAAAACCTGATGCCGGAAAAGTTTTTCTTGATGAAGAAGAAATAACTAAAGTGCCGATGTATAAACGTGCAAGGATGGGTATAGGTTATCTTCCTCAGGAAGCATCAATCTTCAGGCGGCTTACAGTTGAGGAAAATATTCTCGCAGTTCTTGAAATGACGGATCTTGATAAAGATGCAAGACTTAAAAAATGTGAAAGCCTGCTAAATGAGTTATCAATTACTCAAATCAGAAAAAGTAAAGGGTTTCAGCTAAGCGGCGGGGAGAGAAGAAGAACTGAAATTGCCCGTGCTCTTGCAACCGATCCGAATTTTATTTTGCTTGATGAGCCATTTGCAGGAATTGATCCCATTGCGGTTGAAGATATAATGAACATCGTCGCAAATTTGAAAAACAGGGGAATCGGAATTTTAATAACAGACCACAATGTTCACGAAACACTTAGTATAGTTGATAAAGCCTACATCCTAATTGACGGAGTGATCTTCAAACAAGGCGGAGCCGATGAACTGGCAAACGATGAAGAAGTTAAAAAACTTTATCTCGGTGAGAAATTCAGACTGGATAGGTATTCATAATTGCAATTGCAGATCTTCGTTTTTCAAAAAATTATAGTTGTACAGGTCGCACCTACTGTGCTCCATTTTTTGTCTGAAGTGTTAATTACAAACAGATCACACCTACGGTGTTAAATTATTGCATCAATTTGATTAGTTCATAAGGAACGATATGTTTGCATGCATAAAAATCCAAGCAAAAATATGTCTGAGAAAAAGAAACGGAAATAAAAAATCCAAGCTCCATTGGAGCGACCTGATTCCATTCACTAATCTGAGACTAGAAAATGCCTAATACATATACACAGATTTATATACACATCGTTTTTGCTGTTCAAGGCAGACAAAATTTAATTCATAGAAACCAAAGAGAAGAACTTCACAAGTATATCACAGGAATTGTGCAAAAACGTGGACAGAAGATGTTATCAGTATTCTGTATGCCTGATCATGCTCATCTACTAACAGGAATGAAACCTTCGATATCAATTTCTGATTTTGTACGAGATGTAAAGGCAGGTTCCTCTAAGATTATTAACGAGAACAAATGGATGAAGGGAAAATTTAATTGGCAGGAAGGATTTGGAGCATTTTCCTATTCAAGAAGTCAGATAGATACAGTCATCAAATACATCTTAAATCAGGAAGAACACCATAGGAGAAGAACTTTCAAGGAAGAATATATTGAGTTATTAAAGAAGTTTGAGGTTGAATATGATGAGCAATATTTATTTAAATGGGTTACTATTGATTGAGAACAGGACGCACCTACGGTGCTCTCTCTGCTCGGCTCAATTTGCTTATTACAAACAGGTTGCACTTATGGTGCTATGGGCTGGTTCTTCAATTATTTAATTACAAACAGATCACACCTACGGTGTTATGATAAAATATTACCCTAGTATAACTCAGCAAGAAAGAGTTCCAAAGGAACGACCTGATTGTAAAAAAAGAAACGGAAATAAAAAATCCAAGCTCCATCGGAGCGGCCTGATTGTAGTAATTTGAATTTGGAATAAAATTTTATTTAATCAATAACAGGAAGCACCTACTGTGCTCCATCTTTTTGTCTGGAGTGTTAATTACAAACGGATCACACCTACGGTGTTAAAATAACTTTTTAAATGCGATCAGGAATAAATAAGTTCCGGAGGAACAACCCGTTTGTAGAAAAAAGAGAAGTAAAAATGTGTTTTAGTTCCGAAGGAACGACCTGTTTGCCTGCCCGTCCGGCAGGCGGGTAGAAAAAGAAACGGAAATAAAAAATCCAAGCTCCATCGGAGCGGCCTGATTATTCGAAAAGGGATTCTGCTTTTTTTATATTTTCAACCTTTCCTAAATCCATCCAATCATCTTCGCTATGAACATAACCAAATATCTTCTCTTTCTTCGCTGCTGTTAGATACAACTCGACTAATGAAAAAACATCTTTGTCAGGAAAGTATTTAAATATCCCCGGATCTACTATCTGAATACCGCTGAATGAATACGGAAAGAATTCAGATCGCTCATCTCTTGTAATTATTTTCTCACCGGATTTTTCGTTCATCCATCCACAAAGAATCTTATTTTTATCAAACAAAAATTTGCGGGACGAATTTCTATTCTGAATTGCTAATGTAGCAATACTTGACGAGGCGAGATGATATTCTTTCAGTTTTTTCAAATCAATGTTCGAAAGTATATCAACATTATAAATAAGAAATGGATTTCCATCAGAAAAAAAATGAGAAGCCCTTTTCAAGCCACCACCGGTATCAAGAAGTTTTTCATTCTCATCAGATATTTCAATAAGACAGTTGAAATAATTATTTGCTTTAAGATAATCTTTAATCTGATTGGCAAAATGATGGACGTTGATTATGATCTGAGCAAAGCCTTCTGACTTTAGCTTATTTATTTGCAGTTCAAGCAGAGTTTTGTCTTTAATCTTAATTAAAGCTTTTGGAGTTGAATCGGTTAGAGGCTTTAACCTGGTTCCTAAGCCTGCAGCTAGGATCATTGCACGCATTATCAATTATCCTTTTTAGCAAGTTGTGTGTGATTCACAAAAACTGAAACATCGAAATTATCTCTCAAATGTTTTGCAAGATTCTCCGCACAATAAACTGAACGGTGTTGCCCGCCAGTGCAGCCAAAATTTATCATTAAGTTCTTGAAATCCCGCTGAATGTATTTTTTTACTGATTCATCAATAATTCCGTAAATAGAATTAAGAAATTCATTTACTTCAACCCTTTCGTTTAAGAAGTGGATAACATTTTCATCCAATCCTGTATTTTCTTTAAACTCAGGATATCTGCCGGGATTATCCAACGAACGACAGTCGAATACAAATCCACCGCCATTGCCAGAATAATCTTTTGGAATTCCTTCCTTATAAGAAAAGCTGTTAATAGTGACTTTAAGTTTGTCTATAGATGGTTTCAAGTTCAGCTTTTTTAGTTCATCATTTTTCAGAATAGAAGCTAGCACACGATTCAATTCAGAAAATTTTTTTGGCAGATGATTTTTATCCTGCAGCCATTGAAGATTTTTTAATGCAAAAGGTATGCTTAATAAAAAGTGTGATTTGTTTTCATAATATCCTCTGAATCCATAAGCACCAAGTGTTTGCAGCAATCTGATTAAAACATATCCGTAATAATATTTCTTAAATTCTTTGGGACTTACTTTTATTCGCTTGCTTAATTGAAAAAGATAATGAGCCAACAGTTTTTCCCGGATTTCGTGAGACAGATTTACTTTGGCTTGAAAAAGTAACGAAGTCACATCATACTGCAACGCACCCTTTCTGCCTCCCTGGTAATCAACAAAATAAAGTTTATCGTTATAGACTAAAATATTTCTTGATTGGAAATCGCGATACATAAAATACTTTGAATCAGCTTGCAGAAGAAATTTGGAGAAAGAATTGAAATCACTTTCAAGTTTCTGTTCATCGAAAGAAATTTTTATAAGCCTGAGAAAGTAATATTTGAAATAATTCAAGTCCCAAAGTATAGACTGCATATCAAATTTATCTCGTGGATAACAGGCTGAGTAATCTAATCCTTTTCCTCCATCAATTTGAAAACGAATGAGATGACTCAATGAATCTTTATAATAACTTAATAACTTTTCAGATAATGAATCACTTGCTTTTTCTTTTTCGATCAAAGAGAAAAGAGTTGTATCACCGAGATCTTCAATTAGATAAATATTCTCTTTTAACTGCTGAGCATACAGTTTAGGGACATTCAATCCTTTCTTTAAAAAATGCTTGGTGAAAGAAATGAATGCCTTGTTTTCCTTTTCATCAGGATTGAATACACCAATTGCAGTTTTTTCTTGTCCATTTATTCTAAAATATTTTCTGTCCGAACCAGATTGAGCTAATGGAACAATGTATATCGCTTCTTCTTTTGCCCAACTCTTATAAAGAAATTTCAATCGCTGAATTACTTGCTTCATTTCTCTACCTGGATTTCGTCTTTGAGTATAGCATATATATGCTGATCTAAAAATTTCCCTTCTTTGAATACTGATTTTCTCAAAGTTGCTTCTTTTTTATATCCAGCTTTTAGTAAAACTTTCTCTGAAGCATCATTACCTTCAAACACTTGGGCATAAATTCTAGTGAGACTATAATTAGCAAATGCAAACTCTGTACATTTCTTCAGTGCAGCCGTTGCAATACCTTTTCCCCAATAGGGTTCACCTATCCAGTATCCGATTTCTGCACAAAATCTATTCACATCTTCCTGAAGATTTATTCCAATTGCACCAATTAACTCATTTTCATTTGCTATAACAAAGTTTGTTTCTATTTCCTGGTTGCAGGCGTGAATGAGCCATGTTTCAGCATCAGTCTTAGTGTATGGGAAAGGGAATTGGTCTCGCAGTAGTTTAGAAATATTATAGTTATTTGCATACTTAACTAATGCTTCCTGATCGGAATATTGGTAGCTGCGGATACAAAACTCACCAAAAGGAATTTTCATAGTGCAAAAGTAAGAAAAATTTAGGGATGTATAAGCTCATAAATAAGTTTCAAATTATTGAAATTCTTATTTAAGCTTATACACCATTGTTAGGTTTACTATTCTTAGTCCTCAAAAAAATCATTACCCATAATCATTTCATATTTTTATCTTTCAGATATGAAAATCGCTCTGTCTGTCCTATTATCTGTTTTGATTTATTTGGGTGCGTTTGCACAGCAGAATGATACACTTAAAACAGACTTTCTCGATTCCCTTCTCTTGACAACGCCTGATTCTATACTAACCGAGCAGCCCAAAAAAAAATCAGATTTGGACACTGTTGTTTACGCAAGCGGATCGGATTCGTTGTTCTTTTTTGTTAAAGAGAAGAAGATGTCCATTTATGGTGAAGGAAAAATCAACTACAGAAAATCCGAGATAAAAAGTGCGAACATATTTCTTGACTTTACGAAATTTGAAATAGAAGCCGTCGGTGTTCCAGGGGACTCCGCTTCGAATGAAATCATTGGGACGCCCGTTTTGTCAGAAGACGGTGAAGTGTATACAGGCAAACGAATGAGATATAATTTCAAAACCGGGC
>DATIJX010000060.1:0-1535 GCA_035478175.1 Ignavibacteriaceae bacterium | reverse complement strand
GAAAGAACAACAAGCCCCAGAAAGAGGCTTTAGATTCCTCTTATGCCTGTATTCTAAAAATACCAAACATCGGGTTTTTGATGCTATTTTGTTGTCAATAAGTGATGACTAATGATACTAGGTGAAACAGATCCAGTATTGTTCGCAAAAAGTTTTCGCGAACAATACTTTTCTTGAGTATTTTGACTCACTCTTTTAAGTTTAAATTACTCCTGCCCTATTAATTTACTCAATACTACATTTCGACGTGCGGAAGGTGGGTTATAAATTAACTTCATTCTTAGGTTAAATATTTTTTGGTGACTTTTTAGGTACCTAAGCAAAATTAATTACATATTCAGTGCCAAAATTATCTAGCACTTTTTTGAGATATGTAATTAAGTTTTTTTGATTGTCATAGGCATCAACTTCAATCCATTCATATTTGAGAAATTTCCAGAGAATTTCAATTAAATTCAGCTTGGGTGAGTAAGTAGGCAGCCAAAATATTTCCAAGTTTTTTGCTTTCCATTCTTCTAACTTTTTTAGGAAAGAATCACTCGTATGAATTGAAGCTTGGTCAAGAACTACTACAGTTTTTCGCAGCAGTTTTTCACTAAATTTATCAAGAAAATTAATTACATCTTGACTTTCAACTGTGTCTTTTACTAGCTCATAACACACTTGATTTCTTCGATTCATTAAGCCGATAATATTTATTCTTTTTCCTGTTCGACTCTTAATAACTATTTGTTCATTTTTTTCTTGCCATCCGTAAGGAATATATGGTGTTAACGAAAAACCACTTTGGTCGAGGTATCTTAAGTCAATTTTTCCTGTTTTATCTTGCTCAATTAACTCTGTAAGTCTTGGTAGCTTTATTTCTAGCTCCCATTCATCAGCTTCTTTACTCAACCCTCTTTTCATTCTTTTCCATCTCATTTCTAGCTTTTTTACGATTCTTTTTATAGTTTCTTTGCTAGCACTTATTCCCCACTCTTTTTGACTCTTTGATAATACTTTATTAAGTGCTTTAGGCTCTTGTTTTACCCACTCTTTTATTTGGTTTTTTTGTTCATTGTTGAATTTAGCTTTTCTGCCTCTCCCTTGATGATTATATAATCCTAAGATTTTTTCATCTTCCCATTTAGTTAACCAGTTATAGATAGTTTTTCGACTAACACTAAATATCGTAATTAACTGCTTAATTGGTATGCCCTCATAACTCAAAATTATACATTTAGCTCTATCTCTAACTTGGTAGTATTTACTTTCTCTGCTTATTCTTTTGAGCAGCTTTCTATTTTCCAAAGTTAAGTCTCTTATTCTTCTCATATAACTATCTTTTTTATGGCATTTTTATCTGACATTTTTTATTATTATATATGTGTAATTAATTTTGTGTGCCTACTTATTGAAGTTCTTACAAAGCAATCTCAAAAAGTGATCAATAATTCTATAAAAGAAATTAGAGAATTATCACTAAATCCAGCTCAAGAATTTGCCAGTATGGTAAGACAATTTAGAGACAAAGCTTTTCAAAATTCTGAAGTTGA
>DATIJX010000059.1:0-60847 GCA_035478175.1 Ignavibacteriaceae bacterium | reverse complement strand
AATTATCTAAAATTTATAATGGATAAAGAAAATGATATGGAATTTGAACACCAGGGTTTCTATAGAGTATTTCTACTTGACGAAGATGAGCAAATGATTACAAGTGCATTGATTGAAATTATAGATTAAAAATTACATCCGGCTATTTAGGCGGCATTTAACCACCTTTCTTATATTAAGGCGATGCACAAGTAATCATAGCCTTCTCTGAATAAGCGTACATTATGTAAAAATTTTGGTTTGAATAAAGATTGAAATCCACCCACCTTAACCTTATTTTTGAACTGCTATTCATTGTAAATAATCCAAACTTAAATATTTAAACCGGAGTTATTATGTTAAAAAAGATTCAGGAGTTATTAGGTAAAGAGGCTGATGAACTCTTAAGCTACAAAGCAAAATTTCCAAAAGAACAGTTAAACCTTCCCGGTCCTGATTTTGTTGACCGTGTATTCTTACAAACAGATAGAAGTCCAAATGTATTAAAAAATCTAAACTGGATTCTTCACACAGGAAGATTGTCAGGAACAGGTTACGTTTCAATTCTTCCAGTAGACCAGGGAATTGAACACTCAGCCGGTGCTTCCTTTGCACCAAACCCGATTTATTTCGATCCTGAAAATATTGTAAAGCTTGCAGTTGAAGGCGGATGCAATGCTTGCGCTTCAACACTAGGCGTGCTTGGAATGGTTTCTAGAAAATATGCTCACAAAATTCCTTTCATACTAAAGTTGAACCACAACGAGCTTTTAACATTTCCAAATAAGTTTGATCAGATAATGTTTGCAGGAGTTGAGCAGGCGTTCGATATGGGCGCGGCTGCTGTCGGTGCGACAATTTATTTTGGTTCTGATGAAAGTGCGAGACAGATAATTGAAGTAAGTGAAGCATTTCAGTATGCACACGAAATGGGATTGGCAACAGTATTGTGGTGTTATTTGAGAAATTCGGAATTCAAGAAAGATAAAGATTATCACGTATCAGCAGATTTAACCGGACAGGCAAACCATCTCGGTGTAACAATACAGGCTGATATAATTAAACAGAAGATGCCTGAGAATAATGGCGGCTACAATGCAATAAAATTCGGAAAGACTCACAAGAAAGTTTATTCCGATTTATCTACTGATCACCCGATCGATCTGACACGCTACCAGGTAATAAATAATTATATGGGAAGAGCAGGATTGATTAACAGCGGCGGTGCTTCCGGTGAAAATGATTTTGCTGAAGCTGCAAAAACTGCGATCATTAATAAACGTGCCGGCGGAATGGGATTGATCTCAGGTAGAAAAGCTTTCCAGCGTCCAATGGCTGATGGTGTGAAGCTGCTTAATCTTATTCAGGATGTTTATTTAGAAAAAGAGATAACAGTAGCGTAAGTTTTGGGCTGTCATGGGAAACTGTGACAGCTAATTATTTTATAAACACTATTCAACGACCAACTAATGATTAGTATTCTTGATAATATTTTATCTGAAGTCCATCCATTAATAGTTTTAATTGTAGGGTTAATGCTCAATTGGTTGTTAATTTTTATATTTTCTTTAATAGAGGATATCCAAGAAAAGCCGAATCAAATTCGGGCCTATATTTTAATACGAGATAGATTAAGATCAGGAAAGCTTAAATCAGAATTTTCAAAATATCTTGCAATATTTTTGATAGTCTATTTTCCTCTTTTAATAATGTTTGTGATTTTACAGATCATATTTATGATCTATCACGCTGGTGAGTGATATTTTAATAATAAAATTGTCACTGTAATAAAATCACAAACTATACTCATTTCTTTACCATATTCTCCGGCATTTGAACTGCAACAACTTTTCCTTTCGCTGTAATTTCTCCGTTTGCTGACAATGTAATTTCAGAAATTACTTTTCTTCCTTTTTGCTCAACAACTTTTCCACGTATCTCAAGCTCAACGCCAAGCGGAGTTGGTTTTAGGTAATCAACCTGCAAAGAAGCTGTAACAAACCGGAACGGAGGCAAAGTATCAATCTCTCTTCCTTCTGCTTTGTAAGCTGCTAGTGCAGCGGTACCAGTTCCGTGACAGTCAATTAAAGAAGCAATCAATCCGCCGTAAACATAACCCGGAATTGCTGTGTGGTAATCTTTCGGGGTAAAACGAGTTACTGTTTCATTACCTTCCCAGAAAGTTTTTATCTGGTGTCCGTGCTCATTTAATTTTCCGCACCCGTAGCAATGAGCCAAATCATCAGGATAATAATCCTGCACTGCTTTTGATTTCATAATAATTCCTTTGTACTGTCATGCTGAACTTGTTTCAGCATCTTAGGTTATAATTTGGCTGTCATTCCGGCGATCCAGTCTTGAGTCGGGAGAGTCCGGAATCAGATTCTGGACAAGCCAGAATGACGATAATACACTTCCTTTATTCTCAATCCCTCAAAATTAAAATCGCACCAAGCAGAATAAACAGCACTGCAATTGTTTTTTTGAGAAGATTAGTGTCTTTAAATATCTTTCCGCCGATAATGGTTGCCCACAAAACAGAAGTTCGTTTTACAGCAAGTGTTAATGCAACCGAAGCAAGACTTATGGAAACAATCTGTGTATAGCGATAGCCAATAGTCAGAACTGAAATCAATAAAATCCAAAGAACATCAGTTTTATTTATTTGTGGGGAATGATTCTCAAGTTTTCCTTTAAATGCAAAGTAAATGATGAAAAACAGTCCGGCAAAATAAGCGTGCTGAAAAGCTGTTAATGAAATTGGTGTAAGACTCATTTTAGCTACCAGCAGTTTGTCCATCACTGAAGAAGCAGTGAACAGCAGCAAAGCAGCAAGAATGTATTGATGATACCTCGACTTAAAAAACACATTCAACGGGAAAAGAATTTCTTTCAGGTTTTTGCTTTCGAGGATGTATGTTCCGGCAATTAAGGAAATCAATCCCAGCACTTCATAAAATTTTAATGATTCACCCAAAAAAATAAAAGCGAACAAAGCAACAAATCCCGGAGTTAATGCAAGCAACGGCAAAGCGTTACTGATTTGCAGATTCTTCAGTGCAGTCATCACGCACAAAAATGCAGCAACACCGATCAAGGATTTTATGAACAGAACAGAAAGATTAGAAAAATTTATTGCGTTGTAATCAATAAAGAAAAAAAACGGAATTGAAAGAACCAGGTTTGCGATTGAAAGATAAAACGAAAACTGAACGGGATTGAGATTAAAAAGAACTTTCTTCTGCGAAATTGCAGCAAACGCTGAAAGAAAAGATGAAAGCAGTGCAATGAAAAACCAGGTCATCAGAATAGTTTAAAGTTATTAGTTATTGGTTCATAGTCGTATTTCATTCCGACTTGCTTGACTTCTCGAATCCACCAAAGGCGGAGAAGACGGATCGGGAAACTTTATCAATTACTTGCTCTGATTCTGGACTCACCCGCAAGGCGGGCTCGCCAGAATAACAATACTCCACTACGCTGTCATTCCGGCGAAATTCCATTTAGGAATGAGTCCGGAATCTGCGTAAGCTTTTTCCAAATTCTCAATCTCCGTAACACAGATTAGTGGCAAAGCCATTCCTTCGGAATAATCTGTGCTACATTTTGTTCAGCAAGGCCAGAATGACAAGACGTAATAAAGTTAAAAATCTACAGCTAATTTAAGAAATATATTTCTGCCCGGCTCAATTGTTATGCTGCCTCTTGTTGTGGATAAATGATTGCGGTATCCCTTATCAAAAATATTTTCCACTCCCGAATAAATTCTGAAGCTGAAATTAGAAAATATTATCGGAACTGTATTCAGCAAAAGATTGAACACAGCATAACCCGGAGTTGTTAACTCATCTTCGGCAACATTATTCTGTTCAGCAAAAAGTGTTGATGAAATATCTGTCTGAAAATAATTAAGAAACCCAAACTTAAATCCGACTCTTCCGTTCAATGGCGGAATTTCAGGAAGATTTCCGTCCGCAGTAATATCATCTCCTTTAACATAAGAAGCTGTTGTGTAGAAAATATAGTCCCGCCAGAAATTGTAATCAGCACTGAAATCGAATCCATAAATTCTTGCTTCGCCAATGTTGGTTTTTATCAGCGCATTTCTTCCTTCGTATGTGCCGGGGACTTCAACAACCAGATCATTGAAATGAGAATAGAAAAAGCTCGATAATATTTTAAGATTGTCTGAATAATGCCGGATACCAAGATCAATAGATTGACCCTTCTCAGGCTCTAAATCTGGGTTGCCAACACGAACAACACTTCCCTGATCGATGTACTGAAATCTTTCTTCAAGAGAGGGCGAACGGAATGAGGAACCTAATCCCAATGTCAAATCAAAATTTGAAAACAGAGAATAAATGAAACCGAGATTTGCACTGTAAGAAGAATTATTTTCATCTGTGCTGTCCCAGATAACCTGTTGATTAGGGGGAGTAGTATTAATGACACCATTATTAATGACATAAACTGGATTTAAAGTTTTTTCGCCGGTGATATTTATAAAGTCGTATCTAAGACCGAGTGTGGTCGATAGTTTATCTTCAAAAAGTTTGAACTCATCCTGGGCAAAAATTCCAAGGCTCTTATAGCTGGAATTTGGAAGAGGCTTTTCACCGGTAATTCTATTTGTTGTGCTGACAACATTTCCTGCTGAATCCAAAACCTCAATCAATTGATAACGCTCGCGCTCGCCGTTATAGCTTCTGTCCCAGTAATCAATTCCTGCCGCCAAATTGTGACTGTCAAACAGCCAGAAGTTTCCCTGCAAAGTTGCGTTATTGTTTTTGTGATCTGCACTTGGAGTAATCTTTAAAACACTTACTCGCCTTGCAGGATTACCACCGCTTGCAGGAATATTCTGAACGATGTAAGGAATATTTTCTACATCTCTATTAATCAACTGATAAGAATACTTTGCCGAAAGCTTGTAGAAAGCTTTGGAAATGTTTTGTATTTCATATCCGGCTGAAATTAATTCACGTCTTTCAAAAGGATAGGTTACAAGCGCCTGCTCAGGGAAAACCGAAGAACCGGGAATACCGACATTATCCGCTCTGAACAACTGGTAGTCAATTTTTAATTTGTGATTTTCAATTGGAAAAATATTCAGCGCACCCGAAAAACTGTAATCTTCAAACTGGCTGTTGTTTAATTCACCATTTGGAGTTTGTATGTTATTTGCTTTTCTATAAGAACCGGAAAGTTTCGTTGACCAGAGAGAGCTTCCGCTGTAAACAGAACCACCAAAAACAGAAAGATTATTAACTGTGTTGTATTCTGATATAACGTTTCCATTTAAAGAAAATCTGTCATAAAGCTGCGGTGATTTCGTGATGATATTTACAATTCCGCCGGTTGCACCCGAACCATAAATCGAAGATGAAGCACCTTTAATTACCTCAACTCTTTCAACATTGTTGATATCCACCATAGATAATCTTGCAGCAACATCTGTCGAAGTTGCAATTCTGTTTCCGTCAATGAGAGTAATTACATTTTCGCGGTTCAAACCTCTGATGCTTACTTCAGTTCCCCAAATGCCATCACGAAGCAGAGAAACTCCAGGTTCATTTTGTAAAATATCCGGCAATGAAAACGAAGGTCTGGTTTGAATTTCTTCTTTTCCAACAAGCGACTCAGCAAACGGAGAATTGCGAAGATAATTTTCTGTTCGGTTTGTGCTTACAACAACTTCATCAAGTTCAATTGTGGATGGAGTTAGGATGAAATCCTTTATCTTGTCTGAATTTATTTCTATTTCAGTGGAAACACTTTTATATCCAAGGCTGGAAATTTTTATATGGTATTTACCGGCATTTAAACCTGATAAAGAATAAAATCCTTCCGCGTTAGAGTAAGCAAAACTGCCATACGAAATGAAGACCGTCGCTCCCTGTATTGATGAACCATTCTCAGCGTCAGTGATTTTTCCTTTTAAATTAAAAGATTGAGCCGAAGCGAATTCAGCTATACATACGATTAAGATTATTATAAATTTTTTAACATCCATAGTTTATCTAATTAAAAAGTAAACAAGGTAACGCTTTAATTAATTTTTTTCGGCAGGTAAAATTCTACTTGATTATTTTCGTAACAGTTCGATCATTGAGCCAGTAGATAATCCACAATCTTGCCGAGATCCTTAATATCTTTATTTCCGTATGAAGGCATTATCTGTCCGCGGTATTTTTCTTTGTATTCCTGAAATCGCTTTTGATTCATAAAATCATTCGGATTCCTGAGGTATGAAAGCAAACTTTCTTTTCCCCAGAATTGAGTTAAATTATTTAAAGCTGGAGCTATGTTAGTTCCTGCAAGATCGTTACCGTGACAATTTGTACATCCAAAGTTACTGATTAACTGCTGACCGGATAATTCAGTTGTACTCTGTTCCGTCATCGGGTTATTCATTTGAGAAGATAGATCACGCGATGGAGCTTCTTCTTTTTTTGTTGCTTTTTGAAGAATAAAGAGTAAAATAAAAGCTGCTAAAAATGCAGCTACCCAGATCTGTGGTTTAGTCATAAAGTATTTCTATAATTTTTAAAATTTCTAGTTATTGAGGGCTAAAACTATCAAAACAAGCTTTCTTAAACAATGCGAATTGATAGACAAATTGTATAACTCTCACGTATCTCTATTATGAAGGTTGTGTGATCATTAAAAAGCTAAATATATATTCAGTTATCTATTAAACCCCTCCGGGGTTCAGGTAGTATGGGATACTTTGTTACTACAAATATTCAACTTCTACGGAGTTTAGCTTAGAATCTGTCTTCGCTCCGTAGGAGCGATATATTTGTAGAAAATAGAACAAAAAAGAAACCAGAACTCCGTAGGTCGTAGACTCCGACAGAGTCTACGGACTCTGTCGAGAGTTCAATAGTAATTGTTTTTTAAAAGTATTTCTACGATCAATTCTTCTTCGGTCTATAAACGTGTGTGCTCTGCCCGAAGAAAACTTCTGCAGCTTCCATTAATGTTTCTGATAAGGTTGGATGAGGATGAATTGTCAACTTAAGATCGGTTAAGTTTGCACCCATTTCAATTGCAAGCACTCCTTCGGCAATTAATTCACCAGCACCGGGACCGCAAATTCCTATACCCAAAATTCTTTGCGAAGCCGGATCAACTAAAATTTTTGTTACGCCGTCTGACCTATCAAGAGTAATTGCTCTTCCTGAAGCTGCCCATGGAAACTTTGCCACTTCATAATTTATCTTTTTTTCTTTAGCCTGATTCTCAGTTAACCCAGCCCAGGCAATTTCAGGATCAGTGAAAACTACTGCGGGAATTGCCAACGGTTCAAAAGCCGATTTGTGTCCAGCGATAACCTCAACTGCAACTCTTCCTTCGTGAGAAGCTTTATGTGCAAGCATCGGTTCGCCAACAATATCACCAATTGCATAAATATCAGGGTCGTCCGTCTTCATCTGGTTGTTTACTTTTATCCATCCACGTTCATTCACTTTTACTTTTGTGTTTTCTAATCCTAATCCTGATGTATCAGGTCTTCTTCCGATAGACATTAAAACATAATCGTAAGTTTGTTCTGTAATCTTTCCTTCTGCTCCGCCTTCGGCGGACTGAATCTTTACCTGAATTCCGTCATTTACTTCCTTCATCTCAACCACTTTTGAGTTGAGCATAATGCCATCAAGTTTTTCCTTCAATCTCTTTGAAAGGTGAGAAACAAGATCACGGTCAGCACCGGGAAGCAATCCATCAAGCATTTCTACTACGGATACTTTTGAACCCAATGCCTGGTAAACTGAACCAAGCTCCAATCCGATATATCCACCGCCAATTACAAGAAGCGATTTTGGAATTGCGGGAAGGTCGAGTGCCGAAGTTGAGTTTAGTAATCTTTTGCTTCCGATATTCAACGATGGAATAGTTGTAATTCTTGAACCTGTCGCTATTATTATTTTATCAAATGTCAGCTCTTCTTTGCCGCTGTCTTTTTTATCAACGATGAGAGTTGTAGAATTTTTGAAGACTGCAGTTCCCTGAATGTAATTCACTTTCCTGAATTTTGCGACAGAACCAACTCCACTTGTAAGCTTATCAACTACTTTATTTTTCCAGTCACGAAGTTTGTCGAGATCAATTTTGGGTTTTTGAAATTCAATTCCCCAGTTCTTTGCCTGCTCTGTTTCATCAAGAAGTTTTGCAACATGCAATAAGGCTTTGGATGGAATACATCCGCGATAAAGACAAACTCCGCCCGGATTTTTTTCTTTATCGATTAAAGTAACATTCATTCCAAGGTCAGCGGCAAGAAAAGCGGCTGCGTATCCGCCGGGACCGGCACCGATTACACAAATATTTTGATTCATTTACATTCCACTTATAAAATTTTTAATGGCTGTTCCAAGGCTTCACAAACCCAACGTAAAAACCTGCTCGCATCCGCACCGTCAATAATTCTATGATCATAAGAAAGAGAAAGAGGAAGCATGAGTCTTGGTTCAAAAACTCCATATCCATTGTATACCGGCTCGAAGTTGCCTCGTGATATTCCAAGAATTGCAACTTCCGGTGAATTTACAATCGGAGTAAAATAAGTGCCGCCAATTCCGCCGAGATTTGTGATTGTAAAACATCCACCTTGCATTTCATCGAGAGAAAGTTTTTTGTCGCGAGCTTTTTGTGCTAATTGACCGAGTTCAACGGATATCTCAACAAGATTTTTCTTGTCAGCATTTTTTATAACCGGAACAAGCAATCCGTATTCAGTATCAACTGCAACACCGATATTAAAATATTTTTTGTAAATAACTTCTTTGCTGTCCATATCAATGCTGGTATTGAATTGCGGAAATTTTTCTAAACCTTCCGCAATAATTTTAATGAGGATTGCCGTGACAGTTAATTTGCCACCTTCTTTTTCGACTTCAGCATTCAGTTCTTTCCGTGATTTTTCAAACTGAGTAATATCAGCTTTATCAAACTGTGTAACGTGAGGAGTAACTGCCCAGGCATAGCTTAAGTGAGTTGCAGTCTTCTCGCGAATCTTGCTCATCGCCACACGCTCGACTTTGCCATACTTGGTGAAGTCAGGCAAAGTTTCTTTTTTAATTCCAACTCCAACTGCTTCGGCTTTACCTTCCATTATTTTCTTCACATAAGCTTTAACATCGTCCATCGAAATTCTTCCGCCTTCACCGGAACCGGAAACTTTGTTTATATCAACACCAAGTTCGCGAGCGATTCTTCTGACGGATGGAGCAGCGGGTGCAGAACCGCGCAGTATCGGCGGCTGATCATCACGCTCGCCGGGTTTCAATTCCAGCAACTCTCCTTTTGATGACTCAACTTTTTCTGCAGTTTCTTTTGCCGTTTTTTTAGATGGCTCTTCTTTTACTTCGCCTGGATCTTTCTTTTTCGTAGGAACAGTTGCCGATGACTCGACTTTTATAAGAACATCTCCGACTTTTACTTTATCACCAGTCTTTACATTTACTTCAACAATTTTTCCTTCAACAGAGGAGGGGACTTCAACTGTGGCTTTATCGGTTTCAATTTCTATTACACCCTGATCTTTTGCAATTGAATCTCCAACTTTAACGAGAACATTTATTACATCAGCAGATTCAATATTCTCACCAAGATCTGGAACTTTAAACTCAACAATTTCTCCCTGACCGGATTGAATTGTTTCTTTCACTTCTTTTTTGGGTGAGGATTCTTTTTCTTTCTTCTTTGTTCCCGATTTTGCCTCAGCCTTAGCCTCCGCCTTCTGCTCTATTTTCGTCTCAGCCTTTGCAGCTTCTGCTTTTCCGCTTTCGTCGACTTTAATTATCGTTTGTCCAACTTTAACTGATTCACCCTGCTTGACAAGCACTTCAGTTATTTCCCCGGAAACGTTTGACGGTACTTCAATCGTAGCTTTATCAGTTTCGATCTCAATGATTGATTGCTCTTTCTCAATCATATCACCTTTTTTAACCAGCACACTGGTCACATCCGCTGATTCTATATTTTCGCCAAGTTCAGGTAGTTTAAATTCTGTTGCCATCTATTCCTTCATGTATTTTCTATTTTAAATGCTCAACTCTTATCTATTAATTTTTATTATCTGGTCGCTCCTATGGAGCTATTAAATTTTCGTTTTATTTTTTCTACAGACAGGTCGTTCCTACTGAACTCCTTATTTCCTAAATCTTCATTATAACTCACCTTACGCAAAAGAGAGAGATGACATCTTTTATAAAGGAGATAAACAATGAATGTTTCGATAAAAATGTCATTTCTATCTGAATTCAATTCAAAAAGAAAGATGTCATCTCTTTACAACTTTCTTTTTTGCGTAACATCAGTTATAACTAAACAATCAAATATTATTTTTTTGTCCCGTAGGGGCAAACTGTTTATAGAATATAATTAATTAAACAAATATTGAGCACCGTAGGTGCGACATGTTTTTTATTCTTCATCTTAAGAGATCATCGGGTTTAATTTATCCGGTTTAATCTCAAGATCCTTTTTTGCTTTTTCGAGAACAGTCTCTTTTATCTTTCCTTCTTTTGCCAGCGCACCGAGAGTTGTATAAACAATATGCCTATAATCAACTTCAAAGAAATCTCGGAGAGCTTTTCTTGCACCGCTTCTTCCGTAGCCATCTGTTCCCAATGAATGAAGAGTTCCGGGAAACCATTTTGATATAGAATCAGGAAGTGCTTTTACATAATCTGAAGCCGCTACAAAAACACCTTCTTCCTTTGTAAGTGTTTGCGTGATGTAAGAAGTTTTCTGCTTCTTATCAGGATTCAGCATATTCCATCGTTCAACTTCAAGAGCTTCTCTTCTCAATTCTTTGTAACTCGTAACACTCCAAACATCTGCAGCAACTTTGTAATCCTTCTCAAGAATTTCCTGAGCCTGAAGAACTTGATTTATTATTGTTCCACTTCCGAAAATTTGTGCTCTAACTTTGGCATTCTTCATCGTCGAAACTTTGAACTTATACATTCCTTTGAGAATACCTTCCTTTGCACCATCAGGCATTTCAGGCATCGCATAATTTTCATTCATCACAGTTATGTAATAATAAATGTTTTCCTGATCTTCAAACATTCTTTTGATTCCGTCACGGATAATTACAGCAAGCTCAAAAGCAAAAGCCGGATCGTAAGCAACCATATTTGGAATTGTGTAAGCCAGTAAATGACTATGTCCATCCTGATGCTGCAAACCTTCTCCATTAAGAGTTGTTCTGCCAGCAGTTCCGCCGATTAAAAATCCTTTTGCACCGATATCACCAGCAAGCCAGGCAAGATCTCCGATTCTCTGCAAACCAAACATCGAATAATAAATAAAGAAAGGAATCATATTTATTCCGTGAGTCGAGTAAGCAGTTCCGGCGGCAATAAATGATGACATCGAGCCAGCTTCTGTAATTCCTTCTTCGAGTATCTGTCCGTTTTTAATTTCTTTGTAGTAAAGAAGACTGTCTTTATCAACAGGCTCATACAACTGTCCTGCGTGTGCATAAATCCCAACCTGACGGAAGAGTGATTCCATTCCAAAAGTTCTTGCTTCATCCGGAACAATCGGAACAATATTTTTTCCAATCTCTGCGTCTTTTAAAAGCTTTGCAAGAATTCTTACAAACACCATTGTAGTTGAAACTTCTCTTCCTTCAGTTCCTTTATAAAATTCTTCGAAGAGCGATTCATCCGGAGTTTTAATCGGCTTCAGATTTGTCTTTCTCGAAGGAACATATCCTCCCAACACTTTTCTTTTTTCCTTCAGATATTTTATCTCAGCGCTGTCTTCATCCGGTTTGAAGAAAGGATCATTATGAATCTGTTCATCTGAAATAGGAATTCCAAAACGTGCGCGGAATTCTTTCATCTCATCTTCATTCAATTTTTTCTGCTGGTGAGAGATGTTCTTTCCTTCACCGCTTTCACCAAGTCCATAACCTTTTACTGTTTTGGCAAGAATGACTGTCGGCGCTCCTTTATGATTTACTGCAGCGCTGAAAGCAGCATAAACTTTTTCAGGATCGTGACCACCTCTGCGCATCTTTCCAAGTTGTTCATCTGTCATATCGCTTACCATTTCTTTCAACTCTTCATCGACACCAAAGAAATGTTCCCGAACATAATCACCACCCTCAACAGTATATTTCTGATACTGACCGTCAACAATTTCTCCCATTCGCTTGATCAGTTTTCCATCTTTGTCTTTTGCAAGAAGAGAATCCCAATCATCTCCCCAAATAACTTTAATAACATTCCAGCCTGCACCACGGAAAGCAGCTTCAAGCTCCTGAATAATTTTTCCGTTACCGCGGACAGGGCCGTCAAGTCTCTGCAGGTTACAGTTGATTACAAAAATTAAATTGTCAAGCTGCTCTCTTGAAGCAAGAGTAATTGCACCGAGAGTTTCAGGTTCATCGGTTTCACCATCGCCGAGAAATGCCCATACTTTACTGCCAGTATCTTTCTTCAAACCACGGTCTTCTAAATAACGATTAAATCGTGCCTGGTAAATTGCAGTGATTGGTCCGAGTCCCATTGACACAGTCGGAAATTCCCAGAACTCCGGCATAAGCCACGGATGAGGATAAGAAGAAAGTCCTCCGCCTTTTGCAAATTCTCTTCTGAAATATTTTATTTTTTCTTTTGAAATTCTTCCTTCAAGAAAAGCGCGAGCATAAATGCCCGGTGATGCGTGTCCCTGGAAATAAATCTGATCGCCGTCGTAACCTTCGCCTTTTCCTTTGAAGAAATGATTGAAGCCAATCTCATACAAAGTTGCAGCACTTGCATAAGTTGAAATATGTCCGCCGATTCCTTCTTCCATCTTGTTTGCATTTACAACCATCGCCATTGCATTCCAACGGATGAGAGATTTTATTCTTCTTTCAATTTCCCTGTTGCCCGGGAAAGGCGGCTGCTTTTCTCTCGGGATTGTATTTATATACGGAGTGTTTGCAGTGAAAGGAATCTGAACTCCGGCTTTGTGTGCACGTATCTGAAGCTGCTGTAAAAGTTCTCTTACTCTTTCAGGTCCGCCGTGTTCAAAAACATAATCGAGCGAGTAAAGCCACTCGCTGGTTTCTATTTCTTCAATTTCAGGATTTCGTTTGTAATCCTTAGCCATAAATTTTCTTAACTATCCTATAAATAATGTTAGAATTCTGCTTAAAAAGTGATTTTTGCTGATTGTTTTAGTCAGAAATTGAGGCGTCAAATTAATTGAATAACGAGTGAAATACAAGGTAGTGGGGGTCAGAGTATGATTAAGAGCAAGAGTAAGAGAAAGATTGGAATTTTAGACCTTCTTACTCTTAATCTTACTCCTACTCTTAATCATACTCTGACGTGACTTTCACGTTTTATTTTCTTAAGTTTCTATTAACTTTAATTTTGATGGAGCGTAAAATGCGAATCCTTAAAATATCTCTCCTGGTTTTTATTCTTTCATTTGGCACATCTGCACAAAATTCGTGGCAGCAAACTAATGGACCATATGGCGGTGGAATCACATCTTTTGCTGTTAGCGGAACAAATATTATTGCTGGAACTGCTGACGGCATTTATCTATCTACAAACGATGGTGAAGATTGGAATGGTGTAAATTTAGGTTTAACAAATACATCAATATCTTCATTTACTGTAAGTGGATCAAACATTTTTGTCGGAACGGGCAATGGAATCTTTCTTACGACAAATAATGGAATAAATTGGAGTGAGATGAGTCTAGGCCTGACAAATAAAACCATTTCATCTCTAACCAATAATTTAACATATGTGTTTGCAGGTACTGATAGCGGGGTTTTCATTTCTACAAATAATGGAGCAAATTGGAATGAAGCAAACTCAGGTTTAAAAACCAGAATATATTCTATGGTCATTAAAGAGAACAATCTATTTGCGAGTATATATGGTGGAGTTTTCATATCGACAAATTATGGAGCAAGCTGGAATCCAGCAAGCAATGGATTAACAAATCAACTGGTGTATACACTTGCTGTGAATGGAATGTATCTCTATGCAGGTACTGCTGGTGGAGTTTTTCTTTCTACAGACAATGGGACAAACTGGATAGAAGTAAACTCAGGTTTATCTAATTTATATATCACTTCAATCACAAGTAGTGGTAGCACTCTTTTTGCAGGAACTTATGACGGGGTTTTTCGTTCCACAAATAATGGTACGATTTGGAGTGAAGTCAGCTCAGGTTTATTAAACAGACATATTGGAAGTTTAATATTTAGAGAAAATAACTTCTTTGCAGGAACGTATAATGGAGTTTTTCTATCGACAAATTTTGGAACCACCTGGGTTGCCTCAAGTCGAGGTATAGCTAATACAGTCATAAGTTCACTTGCTGTGAAAGGTAATAATCTATTTGCTGGTGGTGATGAGGTATTTCTGTCAACAGACAATGGAACAAACTGGATAGAAAGAGGTTCTGGGATAGCTGGCGAATCTATAGAATGTATGTTGGTAAGCGGAAACAATCTTTTTGTAGGTACTGAAATTGGAATCTTTAAATCCACAAATAACGGTTCAACCTGGACAAGTATTGGACTTGTTGATACATTCATTTCTTGTTTATCAAAAAACGAAAATTATTTATTCGCCGGAACTGGTTATGGTGTATTTCGATCCCCGAATAATGGTAGCAGTTGGACATTAATGAATTCCGGCCTAACAAATCCAGAGATTAATTGCCTTATTGTTAATGGTATTTATATATTCTCTGGAACTACGGATGGTGTATTTGTGTCTACTGATAATGCTTTAAATTGGACTGAAGTGAGCTCAGGATTAACAAATACTTATATTCTTTCGATGACTTCTACTGAACAAAACATTTTTACCGGCACAGATGGAGGTGTATTCATTTCTACTAATTATGGATCGAGCTGGACCGAAGCCAACTTCGGCCTTACAAATCTGGATATATGGTCCCTCTTCTATGATGGAATAAAAATCTATGCCGGTAATTGGTATGGGGGACTTTTTGCATCTACAAATAATGGAACTAACTGGTATAACTATAGCACTGGTTTACCCGATATTGGTGTTAGTTCATATGCTGTTAAGGACTCAAACATTTTTATTGGTTTAAGGGGAAAAGGAGTTTGGAAGCGCCATCTATCTGATACCATTAACGAAATTGATGATTCGGAAATATTATTGCCTTCTGAGTTCAATCTCTCCCAAAACTACCCCAACCCGTTTAACCCGGTTACAAAAATAAAATACACAATACCGGCCTCCCTAAATCCCTCCAAAGGAGGGACTTTTGTGCAATTAACTGTGTATGATATTTTGGGAAGAGAGATAGCAGTATTGGTGAATGAGGAAAAACAAGCTGGTGAGTATGAATCAGTGTTTGATGGCAGCAATTTACCAAGTGGTGTTTATCTCTACAAATTGACTGCCGGAGGATTCAGCGATACGAAGAAATTAGTTTTGTTAAAATGAAGTTTGAAAAACCATCCACCCTCTCCTTTGGAGAGGGGCGGGGTGAGGCCTCAATCTGTTAATGAAGAACAACCTGCCGGCGAGTATGAAGTTGAGTTCAACGGAAGTACTCTTCCAAGCGGGATTTATTTTTATCAACTTAAGGCTGGTGACTTCACAGATACGAGGAAAATGATTCTCCTGAAATAGAGATGTTTTTTCCCCTCATCACTTGTGAGGAGGGGTGTCACTTTAGTGACGGGGTGGTGAAAATCTCCCTCCTCCCCTTAATCCCCTCCTCAGGCAGGAGGGGAAAAACAATTTTATTTTAAATATTTCTCAAACCACTTCCTTCTCATCTCATCAACTTCTTTGCGGTGCTTTTTCAAAAAGTGATCACCGCCTTCAAGCATAACCAGCCGAAATGGGATTTTTAAATCAAGCAGTTTGTACGAAAGATCAATTGAATCGTGAGGCAGAACTCTTTCATCGTTTGTTCCGTGAATAATTAATATCGGTGTGTTTTTAGGAAGTTTTTCCGAGAATTTTACAATCGACCGGCTTTCGCATCTTTCATAGAATTCTTTTTCCTGGTATTTACCCAAAGTTGCTTCATACAGTCTTCTCATAAACGGACTTTCATCCGAATTGCACCGAAGATTTGCTATTCCTCCGCTTACGATTGCACACTTGAATAATTTGGTTCGGGTTAATACAAGGTAAGTCATCATACCACCGCGGCTCCAACCTTCAATTCCCCATTTTGTAGTATCAGCATTTTCTACTTCATCAGCCAGGGGAATTAAATTCAGAACATCGTTTACATCATCACCACCAAATTCATCCTGCCCTTCCCCGCCATCATTGCCACGGTATTGAGTTGCAAAGACAACATATCCCCAGCTCGAAAGCTGTCCGAATATTCCTCTTGCAGTGAATGAATCAATGGCCCCTTTGTTGCCTATTCCACCGCGGTTCCAGATGACACAAGGATATTTTTTTAATTTATTTACTGGATAAGAAATATATCCCCTAACCTTCAAATTGTCTGACAAATAAAAAATCTTTTCGGTTATTGTATTATCCAGCACTTCCTGTCCCCAGCCGCTGGCAATCATTTTATTTTGGGATTGAGTGAGATTTATCTCTTCTCTCTCAAGTATTGTTGGCTTTTCTTTACTCATATAAATACGATGTGAATAGCTATATTAATGCCTGCAAATATCGGAATTTCTCCAATGGGTAAAAAGAATAGAAAAAAAAAGCAGGAAGAATCTGCGTCATCAAAAAAAAGTTTAAAGCCGCTTATCATGAAAATCGGAATAGCATCGGTAGCATTAATCGTTGTCTTCTTTTTCATCCTTAATAACTGTGATGACGAAAGTAGTGAAATGCACTATTATAAATTTAAAAAAGAAGGTGAATTAACTTTTGTAGATTTAACCGGAAACCCTATTATTAAAATTGAGATTGAGATAGCTGATAACGATTACGAAAGACAACTTGGCTTGATGAACCGACAAAGTATGGAAGAGATGCAGGGGATGCTTTTTATTTTTCCGGATGAAAGATTTCAGTCATTCTGGATGAGGAATACTCTTTTTGCACTCGATATTCTTTTTATCAACAGCCAAAAAGAAATCGTCACAATCCATAAGAACACCAAACCGCTTTCAGAGCAAAGTTATCCATCCTCCGAACCGGCAATTTATGTACTCGAAGTCAATGCCGGGTTTTGCGAAAAACATAATGTTAATTTGGGTAATAAAGTTTTTTGGATAGGAAGTAAGTTGTCAATATCCAATTGATAAATTCCAAAAACCAAGCAACAAATCACAAATAAATTTCCATAAACAATTTTCAAATGGCTGTTTGAAATTTTGATATTAGTATTTGGTGCTTATTTGTAATTTGGCTTTTGAAAATTGAGATTTATGCCTTGCCATAGAGTTTATCTTCCACAAGCTCACAAATGATGTGAGCAACCGTGATATGTCCTTCCTGGATTCGCTGAACATTTGAAGAAGGAATTATTATCGGCAGATCAACAATATCTTTCAGCTTGCCTCCATTTCCACCAAGAAACCCGATAACTTTCATTCCTTTTTTATGAGCCATTTCAACAGCATTGATTACATTTGGTGAATTTCCGCTAGTAGAAATTGCGAGCAGAACATCTCCTTTGTTGCCTAAACCATCCACGTTTCTTGCAAATACATTTTCAAAACCAATATCGTTTCCACCAGCAGTTAGGTTTGAGGTATCAGTTGTTAGTGCAATTGCAGGCAATGCAGGTCTTTGAATGTGATGACTTAGTCTTATCATCAACTCAGTTGCGATGTGCTGGCAATCAGCAGCACTTCCGCCGTTGCCGCAAAGAAGAAGTTTGTGTTCTTCCTTGTAACAGGCAGCTAGCAATTCAACCGCTTTAAGTATATCCTCCATTAACTGATCTTTAATCTTGAGCTTTGTATCAGCGCTTTCGTTTAAAGAATCAATTATAAATTTTCTGGCGTCCATGATTATGTAATTTGGAAAGTGATTATTGATTGGAAGGGTATCTTTGCTAACAATTTAAACTTCGATAGGTAGTTTATGATGAATGGCGCCTGCAAAATCCTTTATCATATCCCAGTTATTTTCATCTTCAAAAAAGTTACCTGTTACAATAATGCTTGCACCGTTATCAACTTTTCTTCTTGCGGTTTGCGGATTCCGTATTCCTCCTCCAACTATTACCGGAATGCTGCATTCATCTGAAACTGCTTTGACCATTTCATCCGGGACTGAATCCTGCGCACCCGATCCTGCTTCAAGATAAATAAATTTCATTCCGAGGTATTCGCCGGCAAGTGCAGTTGCCGCAGCAATTTCGGGTTTGTTCCTAGGCACCGGAAGACTCCCGCTCATATATACAGCAGTTGTTGTCACTCCTGATTCAATTAAAACATAGCCAGTTGAGATTGGCTCAATTTTAGCTCTCTTAATTAATGGTGAGGCCGTAACGTGCTTGCCGATCAGATGCTCTGAATTTCGACCACTTATTACAGACAGAAATAATATTGCATCTGCAAGAGGTGATATTTGATTTATGCTTCCGGGAAAAATTGTTAGTGGAAGTGAAGTTTCTATCTTAACATTTTCAATAAATGAATCCAGGTCACCGCTCATCATAAGACTGCCGCCAATCAAGAAACCATCGACACCGGATTTTTCGCAATGTCGTACGAATGGAGCAATTTTTGAGTTCGATAATTTATCGGGATCCAAAAGGACTAGATAAGCCGCACCTTTTGATCTGATTGTATTTAAGAGGTAATCGTGTATTTTCATAAATGGTAATGTTCCCGATATAAATCGGGTTGAAATATAAAAAAAATGAGTTTTATTAGAAAGAAGTTGATAAAATCATTTTGCATTTAAACTGAGCTAATTTGTGCAATACAAATCAGAAAAGCACATTTTGTCTCGCTAATAAGATAGTACTTTGGGCATTCATTTTTCTTAACACAATTATAGATAAGGAAAATAAGGCTATTCTTGCATGCCTGCGGAAATAATTCCTGAACTTATTAAATATACTTTTGTTATTAAATAGGTTTTAAAACCGTCCCCCCTCCTTCTCTTTGTAAAAAGAGTCAGAGTTTTGCGGGGGACGTTAGGGTGAGGGCTCGAATTTTAACAATAGTTTTTGAATGAAGCAAATTAATTCTGATATTTATTTTTGAATCAGGAGAGTGATATGTAAAAATTTCCCTTTAGTACAACTTACTCACAAGTTTTTTATCTTTGGCACAAAAAGAAATTAAAATGATCAGCAAAGAACTTTTAGATATACTCTGCTGCCCTGAAACCAAGGCAGATTTGGTTCTGGATGGTAACACTCTCGTCTCCACAGATAAAAATACCCGCCGCCGTTATCGAATTGAGGATGATATTCCGGTTATGCTTATTGATGAATCTGAGCAGCTTTCATTGGAAGAGTGGCGCGAGATTATGAAACGACATGGGAAAGCGATTGAGTAGTTATTGGTTCATTAGTTTTTAGTTTTAGTTGATCAGTTGTTAGTTGATTTTTTTGTACTAGCGAATTTTGTTTATTTTTTAATCTCCTCAAGAGCTTAAACCAGAAACTAAATAACTACAACCCCAAACCAACCAACTACTAACCTTAAAACGATTATCCCCAACTAACAATCTTTTTAATTATATTTTCTGAAAAGTATTTCAGATTTTATAACTAAGGCCAGAACAAATGGATCCTATCAACATAATCATACTGCTGAATATCATTGCAACATTCGGTGCAAACGTATCCGGTGCGAAGCGTGGATTAAAATCAACAGTATCTGAGATAAAAGAAAAACCAAAAACTTTTCTTCAGAAATTTCCGCCTGTAGTTTCTATGCTTTCTTTGGTTGCACTTATTCTTGCTGTTTTTCAGATTGGTACAATGGATTACCTCGAAGAATACAATGTTATCCGTTACATTGGCCTTGCAGTTTACCTCGTATTTTCCTGGGTTCAGGTTTGGTCATTTAAGACTCTTGGCGATAATTACTCACAGGAGATGATGATAAAAAAGAATCACGAGCTGATTACAAAAGGACCATTTAAGATTATCCGGCATCCGCAGTATCTATGTCAGATACTTCTGAACTTAGGAGCTATTGCAGCTACTTTTGGTTACATTGTCGGATTTTTCACTTTGATAGAAATACCAATTTATATAATGAGAGCTTCGCTTGAGGATAAATTGCTTGCTAAATATTTCTCAGAAAAATTTTCTAACTACAAGAAGAAAAGCGGATTTATGATTCCCTTCATTGGATAGGTTTTGCTTCACAATGAAAAATATATTTTTTCTTTTTATTTTTTTATTTTCATTATTAGATTCATTTGCTCAGCAGATTGAGAATGTCTTTATCGTTGATGATAAAGTAACAAAATCTGTCTCTGCCTGGATGCGTGAAGGAATTTTGTATGTTTCAATCGCAGAATTGGCAGAAGCCTTATCAATCAACTTCTTCGAAAGTGATAAAACAGGAAAAGTCGAGCTTAAGTCAAATTACTTTCTTCTTAAATCAACACCAAGAAATCCATTTATAGTTGTTACTCCACGTTCAAGCGGTGCACCTAAAGTATATCAGCTTCCAACTTCAACTTACATCAGAAATAATAAAACCTTTATCCCCCTTCCCTTCTCTCTGACACCAGTAGAAATAATTGTTGAGCGGGAACTCAAATTTGAAAAACCGAATCGGCTGATTGTTGGTAAAAAAATTATTTCCCCAACCGAGGGAAAGCAATGGATGTATGATATTCCTGATCTTCCACCGACAACAGGTTATGACATAACAGGAATATCTATAACAGAAAAAGTAAACGGAACACTTATCCGCGTACATTCCAAATCGGTAATTCCTTCTTACTACAGTTCATTTGATGATGATGAACTTACAATCATATTCAGAAAGGTAAATGCTGATGTTCAAAAGACCAGCCGTCAGGAATTTAGCAGTCTGATAAAGAAAATTGAAACCAGAAATGTTGGTGCGGATGTTGAATTTAAATTTAAAGTCGGAGGTGAATACTCAACAAACGAAGTGATGAATGTTCCGGGAAGCAATGACATCGTCATTACAATCCATAATAAAGTATTCAGCAAGAGCGATCAAACAAAGAAAAATATGGACAAGTGGAGTTTTGATGTTGTTGTGATTGATGCTGGACACGGAGGTAAAGACCCCGGTGCAATTGGAGTTGATAACATTAGAGAAAAAGATATTACACTTGCCATTGCACTTAAGGTTGGCGAATTAATGAAAAAAGAAATGCCTGATGTAAAAGTAGTATATACAAGAAAAAATGACATCTTCGTAGATCTTTATAAACGTGGAAAAATTGCAAACGAGAACAACGGAAAACTTTTCATCTCAATTCATTGCAACTCAACGAAGAAAAAACCGAGCGATGCCAGCGGTGCAGAGGTTTACCTTCTTCGCCCGGGAAGAACGCAGGAAGCAATTGAAATTGCTGAAACAGAAAATAGTGTTATCAAGTACGAAGAGAATCCGGAGAAGTACGAAAAGCTTACCGACGAGAATTTTATCCTCGTCAGCATGGCTCATTCAGCATATATGAAATACTCTGAAAAATTTGCTGAACTTCTTCATAAAGATTTTGATTTAAATCTTAAAATAAAATCACGTGGAGTAAAGCAAGCGGGATTCTATGTTCTAGTTGGCGCTTCAATGCCAAGTGTTCTTGTTGAAACAGGATTTATTTCAAACAAGAATGACGCTAAATTCTTAAAATCTGCTGCCGGACAGAATCAAGTTGCTGAATCTATATTCAGTTCTATAAAAACATATCGCAAGTATTACGAAGATGCGATGAATGCAGAATTGTAAGTTTGATCGATTTCTAATTTTTAAATTGCTGAAAAGATGTGATTTTCAGCATAATATTGATGAATCCGAAATGCTTGCCGGTTCATCATATCCTTGAAAATTTTAATAACTAATAAATAAAGGCTAAGAGCGAATGAAAAACGTAATCGAAGGAACTGACTTTAACTTTGAACAGGAAGTATTAAAATCTGATACACCGGTACTTGTTGATTTCTGGGCTCCATGGTGTGGTCCTTGTAGAATGGTTGCACCGGTCGTTGAGCAGATTGCAAGTGAATACGAAGGCAAGTTGAAAGTTGTAAAACTAAATACAGACGAAAACCAGAACACAGCTATTACTTATGGAATAAGAAGCATCCCTACTTTGGGAATATTTAAAGATGGACAGGTTGTTGACGCTGTAATTGGTGCTGTTCCAAAACAGTATTTGGAAGAAAAGATTAAACCTTACCTCATTACAATTAACTAATCTTTTATAAGGCGGGCTTGACCCGCCTTTTTAATTTCTACTTTTCTGATACTGTTATATCCCCACCTGAAGTATGCGCAAAAAGTTTCTGACCACCGCCATTCAAATCTCCAATCAAACGACTTCCTGAAGATTTTTTTACGTTACTCATATTCAATGAACAGGAAACATCTCCCCCGGAAGTTGATAATTCCATTGAAGCCTTAATTTCTTTTACCACTTTAACTTCAATATCTCCTCCTGAAGTTGATAGATCTATCCCTTTGTTCTCACCTTCGTAATCCAGCTTAATGTCACCACCGGAGGTTTCTGCTTCAATATTTGCGTCGCGACAGAAAAGAAAAATATTTCCCCCGGAGGTTGAAGCATTCATAACTCCTGAAAATTTATCGGCCCAGATATCACCGCCGGAGGTATTTAATTCTGCTTTGCCGGTTATACCGCCGCACTTAATATCTCCGCCTGCAGTACTAATTTCCAGATTGAATTGAGCAGGGACTTTAATTTCAACCTCAACATTCATATTACTAAACCAGGAAGATATTGAAGATTTTTTCTTGCCGGTTATCTTTACCAACTCTTCAGTTCCTTCTATATTAAAGTTCATTTTTTCCATTGCATTTTCATTGCCGAAAATCTTGACATAAACTTCATCTTTATCCCAATACGTTACCTTTACATCACCAGAACTTATATCGACCAGAAGATTTTTCCCTGGTGAAATATTGAAAGATTTTTCCTTGATTAGTTGAAGATCATCATTCGAAGATATAGACATACTTCCGCAGGCTGTGAAAGTAACTGCCATGGCTATTAAAAAAGAAACAGCAAATTGTTTTAAAGGTTTTAATTCATTAAACATAATTTTACTCCTGTTATTTTTACTTTTGACCTAACTTTCCAAGAAATGGTTACCAGACAGTTGTAAAATTAGGCTGTTTATAGTTTTTACGAGATTACTTAATGATTAACGGTATAAAATTGGTGTTGAAGGTCGGAATGATTTAACTTTGAAAAAGTATTCACAAAAAATCAAAACCAGATGGCAAAAACTGAATTCATCCCTTTGGGGAATTACCAGCAATATTCTGAGGATAAAATGCTAAAAAGATCACAAGCATTTTATGAAGATATTAAAAGAAGAAGAACTGTAAGAGATTTTTCAGATAAACCTATTCCGTCTGAAGTGATTGAGAATTGTATTAAAGCAGCCGGAACAGCACCAAGCGGTGCAAACCTTCAGCCGTGGCATTTTGTTGTTGTTTCGGATCCCTTAATAAAAAAGGAAATAAGACTCGCAGCTGAAGAAGAAGAAAAAGAATTTTATACCAACCGGGCGCCAAAAGAATGGCTTGATGCACTTGAACCACTTGGCACTGATGAGCACAAACCATTTCTGGAAACAGCACCGTGTCTGATTGCTATTTTTTATAAAAGCTATGAACTAAAAGCTGATGGAGGACAGGTAAAAAATTACTATGCAATTGAGTCAACCGGAATTGCCACAGGAATACTTATCACTGCAATTCACAATGCCGGACTTGTTTCACTTACTCACACACCAAGCCCGATGAATTTCCTGAACGAAATTCTCGGAAGACCAAAAAATGAAAGACCATTTTTGCTGATGGTGGTTGGATACCCTGCACCCGATGCAAAAGTGCCTGATATAAAAAAGAAAAGCCTGCAAGAGATTGCAAGCTTTTTATAAAATTTCTTGTTCTTTTTTTACTATATGTGAGACTCATTTTGAAAATGAGTCTCACCTTAATTTTATAATCATTTAATCAAAACTAGTTTTTTGGTTTGAATGAAGCTTCCTGATTGCAGAGTGTAGAAATAAATTCCACTAGATAATTCTGCAGCTTCGAATTCAACTTCAAAACTTCCTGCTGGTTTTTCTTCATTAACTAAAGTTCCAACTTCATTTCCCAACACATCGTAAATTTTAAGTGTTACAAATTCAGAAGTTGGAATTGAATACTTAATCGTTGTTGATGGATTGAATGGATTTGGATAGTTCTGCGATAGTTCAAAGCCGTCTGGTTTCAGTTCTTCTTCTACTGAAACAGGGTTGCCGGCTGTGTAAACTTTAATTTTATTTGAACCTGCAACTGCAATCAAACCATTTAATCCAATAGCAACTCCGCTGGTATTAACATTTGAGATAGCATCAGTCCAGAGTTCCTGTAAATCCAAGTTATATGCATAAATATTGCTTTCACCGGTAGTAGCATAAATAACACCGTTTGCTGAAGCAGATGGTCTAAGTTGAAACAGATCAGGATTAGCGATAACAGCCGTTGAATCCAATTTCTGTCCGTCAGTTGGATCTAATCTTATAATTCTTCCGCTTGAAGGTGCATAGATTGAACCATCGGAACCAATACACATTAAACTGAATGGAGCGCTGCCAAAAATTTCTGTTTCCCAAAGTACACTTAAACCAGAACCATTATCCTGCAAAGCAGTAACATTATCTCCCTGCTTATGAACATAAATTATTCCATCCGGTCCAACCATAAATCCGCACTGCTGAAGTGGTCCGCCAGGATGAGTTTCATTTATTATGTGATCATATTTTTGCTGCCCATTATCAAGATTAATTGCTTGAAGATATGCGACTCCACCGATTTGTTTTATAACATAACCAGTATTTTCATATGCAACCATTTCACCACTACCGGATGCAATTCCAATTATGTTGGTTTCCCAGACTTTCTGCCCTGTCAGGTAATTAATCCTGTACATTTTAAAGTTACTACCATTTACAAGCAAGTCGCCGTTGGGAGCAAAACTGATACTCTCTGTAACGTATGTATTGATGGTAACATTAGCAGTCCAGACTTTTTCTCCATTCGTTGCATTCAAAGCATAAAGGGAATCAACACCACTTTCAGTCAATCTCATTACATAAACCTGGCCATCTCTAATACCAAGAGGTAAAGACCTTCCAGCCAATCCGGTTACTTCCTTCTCCCATAAAAGCTGACCATTCCTCAGATCATAGCAAACGACAGGTGCATTTGTCATTTGAAGAAATTTCATCGTGATGAGTTTGTTCCCTTCAATATAAACAGGGAATCCAATTAAGCTTCCGCTGTTTACTTCCCAAAATAAACTGTCTGTGAGTGGACCATCCAAATCTGATAAACCATTCCTCTGAGGATTTCCACCTCCGTTGTTCCAGTCACTGAAAATCGTGGGGTTATTTATCTGAGCAACCGTCATACCCGATAGCATTAAAATAATGCTAAGAGCAACAGTAAAGTTTTTAATCATTGTAATACTTCCTTATAAATTGTTTTTACTAATGATAGATAATGTTCTAACCAAATTTATTTTCTTTTAAGGAGAAAAAATATTTTAAATAAAAAAAACCCCGTCTAGATTTTAACAGACGGGGGTTCTAAATTTTTAGGACTGATGGAGATTACTTCATCAGCAACATCTTCTTCGTCTCAGTGAAAACTTGTCCTGAGCCTGTCGAAGGATTACCAGAAGTAAGTTTATAAAAGTAAATTCCGCTCGTTAAACCATCGGCAGAAAACTCAACTTCATAACTTCCGGCCGACTGCTCTTCATTTACAAGTGTTGAAATTTCATTACCTAAAACATCATAAACTATTAAGGTAACAAGTTGAGATTGCTTCGTTTCACTCGCAAAGACAGATGGAATTGTATATTTTATTTTTGTGCTTGGGTTGAACGGATTGGGATAATTCTGTTCAAGATTGAATTCATTTACTATTGACTTGTCATCCTCAACTCCTGTAACAATATCAAGCACTTCCTGCTTCATAATGAAAGGAATGTTCGGCAAAGCGTCATACATATTTACAAACCTGTTGATGTCTCCATTATTGATCGGTCTGATATGATCAACTAATTCCGTTTTTATTGTTTGGTAACAAACTTCAGCGGTGATTCGATATTCAGCATTCGGAAGTGCAGGAATTAAATATGTAACACTATCACCGCCAGTTCCCTGGACCATTCCAATCCGATTAAAATTAGGATCGTCAACTGCATTACCAACTATTTTTGTTGTATCATAACTTAGATGAGATGTTGAAAATCCCTGCGGCGGCAGACGATTATCTTTTATGTATTCAGCTGCTCTTAATAAAGTATACGTCACTTGCTGTTCATTATTTATAAAAACTCCTTCATAAACCTGTACCTGCTCTTCAGAATCAATCAAATCATAATGTGGTTCATAATCTGAATTATAATTAATTATTTTGCCAGTACCATCCCACTCACCCGACTCAAAAATAACATTACCAATTCCCTGCTCAACTTTTAAGTGAACCCACATTCTTCTGAAAGGAATGCCCGTTGGAATTTTATGACCGGTAAGATTTTTAATATAAAGCTTAACTTCTAACAAATCATTCTGATAGCTAGCTGAAGTTGTCAGTTCAATGGACTGTTCTTTCAAACCGTATTCTGTTCTCGCAATAGTTGAATCGAAATGCTCTGGCTCGGCTGTGAGACCAAGTGAATCAATATTATTCTTCAAAAGATTTTGCATATAAAAATTTCCACCAACAAAAGTGTGCCGCCAGAAAGGAGTCCGGGCAGGAAAGTTTCCCATTCCTGAAATTATTATCGGGTCATAAATCTTCGGCATATGGCAATCCTGACATTGAATGTTCTGTGCAGGATAAATGCTGTTCTTCCATTCGATGTATGGTGTTTGTTCAGGAAACTCCCCAATAATATTTCCCTGTGCATCCATTGTTGGTGTGAACAGAGTATGGCAGGTAGCACAGAACTCTGATTGATTTACGTGAGGACTGAATGCAGACTTATAACCAACAAGCGCCCACATCAAAGTTGTATCAGAGTCTTCATAAGGTCCATATAAAAGACTGTCTGCGTGAATTATATAATTGCCTGAATAAGATTGCTGCGTTCCGAAATTATCTGGTTTGATCTGATGGCAAGCAGTACAGCTAACGCCGTCGTTTGCGAGAGGATCTTGTTTTAATTCAGCCATTGAGTAACCGGTTTGACTGTTGTAAATTGCCTGAGTATAACCCATCGGTGAATGACATTTCAGACAGGTGCTCTCAATCAATTCCTGATGCTGAGGAAAATTGCTTACTTCTTCAGCAACCATTGCTCTCCATAACGGATCTTTACTTGCATTGCCCATCATCGTTGAACGCCAGTAAGAAATTGGTGAAACATCAATACCGTTCCAGGTCATAGCACTGCCATTACTATTGTGGCACAGAATACAATTTCCTGAACCGCTGAAAAGAGTTGATGTTCCTGTTGGCAGTTCTGTTTGTGGAAAAGTAAATACCGAGATAGTAATGAGTAAAAGAATAGTAATTAAATTTTTCATATTATTCTCTGATTATGTTTGCATGTCTGGCAATTAGTCTCCAGCCATCTTCAAATTTTTTATAGACATTCGTGTAGCGGCGCTTTAGTGTCTTGCCTTTAGCAGGATTATCTCCACTTGGAATAACCACTTCATTACCCATAACTATCACAACATCATCATACACTCCATAATATTCCTGCTCACGAGTATAGAGTGAGTATTTTATAAAAGTACTTTTTATTCTGTCAAAAACCTGAGCCCTGTTTACAACAATGTTCGTAGGACTATTTACGTGAACATCTTCAGCCCACATTTTTCTCAAAGCAATCGTATCTGATTCAAGTATCGCTTTTAGTTCTGCTTCTTCAAGCTGTGTAATTTGTTTGATAATCGTTTCCCTGTCAATCGAATTAGATTCCTGTGGAATCGAGATTGAGCAAAAAGAAAACAACAAAAGGAAAGCGAAAATAACTTTCATAAAAACGTCCTTAATCTTTCAGTATTTATTTCAAGCAAAGTTATCTAATTATAGTTCAGAGACCCATTACAGGTCTCTGAATTTTGAATTTATTTTGGCCTTAAGATAAAAAATTACTTCATAAGAATCATCTTCTTTGTTTCTACCATACTACCTGCCTGAAGCTTGTAGAAATAAATTCCGCTTGATAATCCTGCAGCATTAAATTTCACTTCATAACTTCCGGCTGGTTTTTGTTCATTGACGAGTGTTGCAACTTCGTTGCCGAGAACATCGTAAACCTTTAGCGAAACGTTCGAGATGCTGGATACCTGATACTTGATAATGGTAGAAGGATTGAATGGGTTTGGAAAGTTCTGTTCTAATTTAAATTCGGAAATCAAAAGAGGGTTATCATCAATACTTAACAATATTCCGGAAGGGACTAGTAATGGATTTCCTTCCGAATCACCGTGATTACCATATAAGGATAAATCTCTTATATCATCAGCACCATCTGAGCCAATTCCCAAATCTTCGTACTCATCAAATCGATAATAAGCAACCAGTCCACTGTCAATAGTTGAGTAATATTCAGAGCTAAGAGTATCGTTCATTACAACATTAATCTGATCGGAGCTTAAAGCTTTATTCCATAAACTAACTTCATCCATCTCTCCCTCATAGAATGCAGAAACATAACTGTTGCAACCTATATATAGAGGATCGGTTCTACCAACATCCGGCCATTTACCATAGTTAAATGAAATTATGGTAATTTGTTTAATTCCATCTATGTAGAAAGAAATGCTGTCTGTATTTTTATCAGCTACAAAAGTTATATGATGCCATACACCATCAATAAACTCATCCTGTGTATAGCCACTTCTTTCTGATATACCGGAAGTATCTATGTAATTGGCATAAATCCTTCTGCCTGCAGTTGGATTATGAGGATCAGTATTTCCTATGCCAAATGTATACTGATTAAAGTCGCTCGCTTCACTTCTTTTACCAATAAGTGGTCCGCGCTGTTCAATATCCGGTGGTTTAATCCATAAGCAGATTGACCAGCTTTCTGTACCCGGATTCAGACTTGGATGATGCGGTACGATTATGTGATCATCAATGTCATCAAATTGAATAGCATTGCCTGCTTTCTGTGCTGAAAGTTGAAATGATATCAATTGTATAAAGAAAATTACTTGTAATATTTTTTTCATCTTACCTCCAAATTATTTTATTAAAATCATCTTCTTTGTTTCTATATAATTTCCTGCTTTAAGTTGATAGAAATAAACTCCGCTGGATAATCCTGCGGCATCAAACTCAACCTCATAACTTCCGGCTTTCCTTTCTTCATTCACTAAAGTTGCAACTTCATTGCCGAGAACATCATAAACTTTAAGACTCACTTGCGACTTGCTGGATACTTGATACTTGATACTGGTGGAAGGATTAAACGGATTCGGATAGTTCTGCAACAAAGCAAACTCTCTTGGAATTTGCTGTTCATCTTCTACATCTGTAATAACAATATCAAAGCTAAATACTTCTGACCAGGGACCAACTCCTCCATTTGTAGCGGTTCGGACTCGCCAGTAGTATGTTGAATCAGAAGATAATAATCCAGCCGGCACCTGAAATGTTTTTTGAGGCACAACCTGATATAACAGAGAATTTGTGAATATTGAATCTCTTGCTATTTCTAATCGATAATCAAAAGCTGTTATTAAACTATCCCACTCCAGTACAGGGGTTAATGTATTGATAGTCGAGTTGTTTACCGGTGCAATCAGATTAGGAGCAGTTGTTGATGATTGATACAAATCCCAAATTTCCTGCTGTGTTAATGCAGCATTATAAACTCTCACTTCATCAAGAAATCCCTGGAAGTTTGCTGAGCCCGCCATAAATCTTCCTATTCGCCAGTTTGTTCCAAGTGTTGTGTTGGGTTCGGTTGATATTGTACCGGAAGCATCGAGTTTTCCATCAACATATAACTTTGTGATTCTTTCCGTACCGCCTTCGTAAACTCCGGCAACAAAATGCCAGATCCCATCAACTACATTTTGATTACCATATACAACTCCAAAACCATAACCATTACCCAAACCTAATACATCAGTAATAAGGAAATGCATATTTGTCGGTGCAGCCTCCTGTGTTCCGTAATGAAAAATATTACTTCCGTACTGATTATAAAATCCTGTGTTTATCCACGCTGAAAATGTTCGCGGAGAATTACCAACCGGTAAATTGTTACCCGGGTTCATTCCTTCAACATAACTTTCAACACCTGTAGCAAAAAACAGAGAGGAGTTATCAATCCCATATCTATCCATTGCAAATGAAGCATTATAGTTTACTCCATTATTCATATTTCCGGATTCATCATTTACGTTTCCGTTAAATGGAAAGTAAGCCACAAGACCTGCGCTGGATATGTTATATTCCATTTCTATTTCTTCATCACTTAAGGGCCTGTTGTAAATTTTCACCTCATCAACTGCACCGGACATATTTGCAGGCTGACAATTATTCTGAAATACTTCACCTATTGTGATCGGATATGAACTAAAATTTGTATAAGGAACATTTCCAGTTCCTTCTAATTCTCCATCTATATAGATTTTTGCATTTCCACTAATACCATCATAAGTGGCTGAGACCATATACCAATTGTCTTCAATATATGTTTTATTTGTACGAACTGTTGCCCAACCTGAATTGCCAAGCCAAAGTTGTATTTGTCCATCATAGTCAATTCCCAGAACAAAGCCATTCACAAAACCACAGATATGTTTCCCAACGATCACAGCATAGATATTTTTATATTTTATCCAGGTATTAATAGTAAAACCATTTTCTAAATTCAGACTAGTAGAATTGGCAAGTGAAATATTGCTGGTTTGATCAGGAAACGTGAAAGCTCTGTCTTCCAAATTAAATCGGTCTGTTGTTAAAACGGCATTACCATTTATAGTTCCGTCGTGCCCGTTTCCACTCATATCAATAGTATTGCCATTCAAAGGCAGAAATACAACTAAACTGTTCTTGGTTAGATTGAAGTCGTCCAATATTTCTGCAGTACTTAATGGCCTATTATAAATTTTAACTTCATCAACTTTTCCATTGAACCCGCCATTGCATCCATTGTACCCGCCAAGTGCCCAATCAGCCGAATTGATTACTGAATAATTAAATGCTACTGAATTTTTGAGTACCCCATCAACGTAAATAAATTGATTACTCTCATCGTAAACTGCTACAACCTGATGCCACATCTCATCAGTATAATCTTCATTTGTACTTAAAATGTTATACCCTGATGATCCAGCCAGCCAAAATGTAAGTTTACCATTATATAACATCAGTATGAAACCGCTTTGTTCACCACAAATATGTTTAGAAACAATTGGATAATTATTTCCTGGACCGGCGCTTCCGGAAAATTTTATCCACGCACTTAAAGAAAATCCTCCTGTAGAAAAATTTAATCCCGAAGTGCCGCTAACCTGAATCTTATCGGATGAAAATCCGTCATAAATAAAGTTATACGCTTTATCAGCCCGATTAAATCGATCGCTTGTAAGTGTTGCCCCAAAAACAGTTCCATTAAAACCATTTCCCGATTCATCAATCGCATTACCGTTAAAAGGATAATATGCAACTAAACCTGAATCAAGATTTACTTGCGGAAATACTTTAGAAAAAAAGATAATAAAGATGAGAGCTATTAATAGATGTAATTGAAGTTTCATATACCCCTCAGATTTTTTAGTTATAAAAATTTTAGAGTCAATTAAGTTTATTTAGGAAGAACATAATTAAGAATCGTTGAAGGCTTGAAATTCAATTTGTATGCCGTGAGAAATGTCTCTTATATTTTGTGAGGGAGTGCTTAAACCTTTCATATATTAACTTTCAGAATAATATCAGAGAAAAAGTTACTTGTAATAAAGGTTGATAAAAGTATAACTGATAAAAATGAAAAATTTTACATATCAAACATAAAAGATTTTTTTAGAATTTATATTCCCTTTTGTTATTTGATTACTATCATTTTTTTCACCTCGTTATAAATACCCGTACTTAGTTGATAGAAATATATTCCGCTTGATAATTTGTAAGCATTTCCGCCGGAGGTGGATCCGCCTATGGCGGAAAACTCAACTTCATACTCACCGGCAGGTTTTTCTTCGTTCACAAGATTTGCAACTTCTTTCCCAAGCACATCATATACTTTAAGTGTTACCAAAGTCCCTCCTTTGGAGGGATTTAGGGAGGCCGGAATTGAGTACCTGATTATTGTCGATGGGTTAAATGGATTGGGGTAATTCTGTTCAAGAGAAAATTTATAAACGGGTTCTGCATCACTTAAAATATTTGTCGGTATTGTATAAAAGAACACACCAATGTCATCAAGATACCAGCCGTCTCTTGTTATTCCGCCATCAGTTTTTAGCTGGAACTGAATCTTTAATTGCGAACTGAGATAGTTAGCAAGACTAATTTCTTCTTTTACCCAGTTAGAAATTGAACCATCATACACTGGCTGGCCAACGGGTTGAGGAGATACTCCCGGCTGAGTATATTTTCCCGTAAGCGGAATCCATGTTGAACCATTATTTGTTGAAACTTTTACCTGTCCATAATCATAGTCACTTTCAATATCAAACTTAGTCTGGAATGTTAATCGTGGATTTACATACCCGGCAAGATTAAGTGGATTTGTAAGCGTCATCGTAACAGTAGCATTATTTACGTAGTTACCATTCTTGCTGTCAGTATAAGAAACCGGCGCAGAGTAAAATGTTTTATATGTTGAATCCCACTGCGGACTGGATGTGGGAGTTTTTGTTATTGTCCAATAAGTTGCTGGATTATTTGAATTGTCCTCAAATATAAAAACCGGAAAACCAATAATAATTATTGTCGTGTCTGATGAAATTAAATTACCGTCAGCTGTGGTTGTAAGTATTATTGGAATCTCTTCGTTAACAGGTGCAGCAGCGGATATCATAAATGAAAAGGGTGGTGTTAAAGTATAGGTGCTTCTTGCATCAAGTATACTTAGTGAAGCAGTTCCGTTATTTATCGTGATATACTGGCTGGGAGATGCAAGTGTAAAATCTAAATTATGTGCAGCAGCCAGACCTTTATTTTTAAATTCAGGTGAAAGTTCAATATCATCCGAAGGAAGAAAATGCTCTTTATTAAAATTTGTATTGACAAGCTGAACATATTCACCGGCAAGAAATGATTGATAAATCATCGTCCTCAGATTCTGCTGAGCCAAAGGATATATCCTGCTTTGTGGAGGCCAGAAATTATCCGATGAGTTTCCAATTTCAATTGTGTAACCATACGCTTTGTTCTTTGCAGTCTGCTCTCCATACATCCAATCTCTTATACTTCCATTTGATGGATAACCAAGCAGCTGAGAACCAGATCCAAAAGCATATCCGCTGTATGATGTGAGCAGAGCTGCAAATTCTCTGTATGTAAGTGAATCAGGGGTTTCTGAATCAATATATCCCCACGGATATAAAATATACCCGCCATACGAGTGCATATTAAAATGAGTTCCATAATTATTAAGAATCGCAAAATCTCTTATCGCCTGAGATTCCGGTTCAGAGAATGCTGATGCTCCTCTGTAGGTTTCACTGCAAGGATCAGGACTGGAACCAATATTGTCATAACCCCATTGGTATCCAAAATTTCTGTTCAAGTCTATTCCATAACAACCACTACCATTATTTCTTCTGTTCTTTCTCCAGAATCCTCCCCCATTCGGATCTGTTTGTCGGTTATATTCATAACCATCGGGATTAAAGCAAGGCACACAATAAATTTCTCTGTTATTCACAAGGTAAGTTGCTTCGGGATCTGTGCCGTAGTTTTCCAACAGGTACCACATAAAATACATTTGGGTAGCCATTGACTGAGGCTCACGTGCATGAACTAATGCATCAAAACCAACTGCTGGTTCGCTCTCATTCACGTTTGGATTGTCCGATATTTTAACAGCCCAAATTGTTCTGCCTTCGATGCTAGTTCCAATCGAAAATTTTTGTGTGATAAGATTAGGAAAGAGCTGAAACATTTCATCAAGGTCAGCTTCTATTTCAGCAAGAGTATAGTAACCACCCATAGAACCATAACCAAAGCCGGTTACTCCAAAATCTCTTTCACTTTCCATCTTCACCTTATCTTTTTCCGCTTCAGTTAATTTTGGAAGTGAATGATAATAGGCTTTCCAATCATTAATTAATATTTCATAGTTCAAACCCAAACTCAAAACAGACTGAAATTCATTTTCATCCACAAAAAGTATTAGTCCACCCTCTTTATCCGGAAATGAATGTTCAAGATCGATAGACAACGAGTAAACTTTTTGAAGATCAGAACTATTATTAATGAATACCTTTATCTGCTTTATGTTTTGCGGGAAAACAGAAATAGTGAATGCAGTTAATATTAAAAGTAGATGTTTCATATAATCACCATAGAAATAATAATAATTAAAATAAAATTAAACTTTAAGAATTTCACCTTCGGTTTTAGCAATAACCACAGCACCGCAAGTATCGCTGAATACATTTACGGTTGTGCGGCACATATCAAGTATTCTATCAACGGCAAGAATCAGTCCAACACCTTCAAGAGGTAAACCAACTGCCGTGAGAACAATTGACATCATCACAAGTCCTGCCATAGGAATTCCTGCTGCACCAATCGAAGCTAGTAATGCAGTGACAACGACAATCATTTGTTGTGCAAAACTCAATTCAATTCCGTACGCCTGTGCTATGAACATCGCTGCGACACACTCATACAGAGCTGTTCCATCCATATTAACTGTTGCACCAAGCGGCAGAACAAAACTTGTAATTTTATTTGATACTCCTGCTTTATTTTCTACTGCCTCCATAGTAAGAGGTAATGTTGCCGAAGACGAAGCCGTCGAAAATGCTGTCAGCAAAGGCGTTGACATTGCCTGAAAGTGAAGTTTTGGACTCACTCTTCCTATTAACTTTAAAATTAAAGGTAATGTAACAAAAGTATGAAAGGCAAGCCCCAAAATCACAGTCACCATGTAAAGACCCATACGATGAACAAGTCCAAACAATGCTTCTCTGTCTCCGGCTTGCTGCGCAACAACTCCGGCAACAATTCCCAAAATTCCAAGCGGTGCAAATTTGATAATGAACATCGTCATCTTCATCATCACTTCAAAAAATGCGTTGAAGAAATTTGTGAGTTGATCTTTTGAGGTGCTTTGAGTTCTTGTTATAAAAAAACCGAAGATAAGTGAGAAGAAAATTATTGCGAGCATATCAGCCGTTATGAATGCCTGGAAAACATTTTCCGGGATTATTCTGAAGATGATATCGCCTAAACCGCCGGGCACAGAACTGAGACCCTCAACTTTTTCAGTAAACCCCAGATCAGCACCAACACCTGGTTTGGTAAAGTTGACTAACACTAAACCGGTGAGAATTGCCAACAAGCTCGTCATTACATAGTAAATGACTGTCTTAAGCCCCAGCCGACCTAAGTTCTGAGCTGAGCCGATGCTAGTAACACCGGATACTATTGAGCTGAAGACGAGAGGAACAATAATCATTTTTAATGCTCGAAGGAAAATGACTCCCAGCCAGGTCACATATTCAGTCGCGTTTGGAAAAAATAATCCGTAAAAAATTCCAAGGACTAATGCGATAATTATTTGCCAGTGAAGTTTCAATTTCAGCATGAGTAAAAAAAATAATTAAATGATTTCAGCCAGTATTTCATCACAAATTGCATAACCTTTTGCAGTAAGCTTTATAACGCTCTCGTCTATCGTCACAAAATTCTGGTTCTTCAATAACTCAAAATAAGGATATTTATTTTTTAACCACTCCTCAATTTCGCTTCCGAATCTAATTTCAAATTTTTTAAGATTTAATCCCGAACTCCTTAATTCAAGCATTATATATTCATTTACTGCATTTTCAGTGCTGATAGATTCCGAACCAGCAACTGCATTTCCATAATTTTCAACTTTGTCAATATACATTTTCAGGCTCGATAAATTCCACCATCTTTTTCCATCAATAAAAGAATGAGCTGAAGTACCGAAACCAAAATAATCGAGGTAATGCCAATATGCATTGTTATGTACACACTCGAAACCAGTCTTTGCAAAATTTGAAACTTCGTACTGATAAAAATCATTTGAAGTTAAAAATTCAATTGTAGTTCGGTAGAGTTCGGCATCGTAATCTTCATCGCGGATTTTTACCCTTCCATCAAGAACCATTTTATTCAGGATTGTTCCTCTCTCAAGAATCAAGCTGTAAGCAGAAATGTGTTTAACGGGAAGCTTAATTGCCTGCTCTAAATTTTTGATCCATTTCTTTTTTGTTTGTCCGGGTAGATTTGAAATCAAATCAAGACTGATATTTTCAAAACCAGCTTCTGCGGCATCATTAATTGTTTTTATTGCAGTTTCTGAATTATGGATGCGTGTGAGAAATTTTAAATCACTATTATCAAACGATTGAATGCCAATGCTAATTCTGTTTATTTCAATATCTCGAAACATTTTTAACTTTTCCAATGACACCGTTCCAGGATTTGTTTCCATTGTTATTTCCGCATCATCTCTAACAACAAAATTTTCTTTTACTGTTTGGATAACCTCAAATAAATATTCCGGTTCCATCAGAGAGGGAGTTCCGCCTCCAAAGTATATTGAAATAAGCTCTCTTTCTTTTGAATATTTTTCAGAGTAATGAATGATTTCTCTTTTCAGATATTTTAGAAAGGACAGGATATTATCAGAAGTAATGATTGAGTAGAAATCACAATAGATACATTTATGATCGCAGAAAGGAATATGTATGTAGCAGGCAGTTTCAATCATAACTAAAAAACAAGATGTATTTAATTATTATTAAGTTAACAGGAAGTTAAGAAGAAATGAAATAGAGACTAACTCTATTTAGAATCCGAAGCCAACTCCAACGGTACCGGTTCTTGTGCCGCCAAATTTATAATCAAAGTTTATTACAAATATTGAAAGGTTAATAGAGGTTCCAATAGCAAGATTAACTGTTTGATCTCCATTGTAATCTATATTTAATTGCAACTCCTGTCTGCCTGCAGGACTATCAAATTCATATCTATAATTAATTTCACTGCGGGAAGTTTCGTATGTCAAGCCAGCATAGGGCTCAATTGAAATTCTGCCGCCGATCCTTTTACTGATAAACATACCGTACTGAGAAGCTGTGTTCTTAAAAATTTCACCAACCTTAAAACTCTGAAAGTAATATCCAAAACCAATTTCTAGAGGCAATGAATCATCAAACCAATAATTTAAATTATGACTGACTCCACCACCAAAAATATTGACAATGCCTAAATCCTGCAGGTTTATTCCGCGGAAGTAACGAACCGAAACTCCAGTTCCTATCAGGCTGCCGAGATCAAACTGAAGTGCTGGTGAAGGCATTACATCTATATTGTTGAGATACCCTCTTACATCTGTAAGTTCGAGAGTGTATTGATCAATCGTATAACCCTGAATTTCAGCGGTTGGAAAATTAACTTTCAGATATTCATCATAATTCCCGGTGATCGTTGGACCATCAAATTTAACTTCCCATGACTTTGAGAGAATTTCGTTTTTTAAATCAGTAAAGACATTTGGATCATACCCGGAATTTTCGAGAATCTTGTCAACTTGATCAGAAGTCAGATTTAGATTTCCTACATGGCTGAATGTTCTCAGATCATCTGAAAAGAATGAACCAACTCCAACAAATCTTAACTTTGCATGAATGCCATTTGTTGATGCAGGCAAACCTGTAAACCAACCGGAATTCATGCTTGAGCCAAATGCACCAATCACCGGTTCGGAATATTTCAGAACCGCATCTGAAGATAAGTTAGAAAGTGTTTCACCAATGCTCTGAGGAAAAATCTTCGATGATGTAACAAAAAAAAGTGTCAGCGCAATCAAAATTGTTTTGGAAATTCTGTTCATTCTAATAGTTGATAAAGGATAATATCACTTCAAAAATTAATTATGATTAATGAAGTAATGAAGCAAATATTATTCCCTTAGACCGATTAGTTCGCGCGCGCTTTTTAGGCTAGCCGGAGTGATTTTTTCGCCACTCAGGAGGCGAGCGATTTCCGTAATTCTTTCCGATTCCGGTAACTTTTTAATTGAACTGACTACCCTCTCATTTTGAGTTACTTTTTCGATTGAAAAATGGTGATCTGCATAACTCGCAATCTGCGGTAAATGAGTAATTGATATAACCTGGTGATATTCTGAAAGATTCTTCAAGGCTTTACCAACTTTTTGAGCGATTCTTCCACTTACACCAACGTCAATTTCGTCGAATATTAAAAGCGGCAGTTTATCATTCTCTGCAAGCGTTGATTTTAACGATAGCATTATTCTCGATACCTCACCACCGGAAGCAACTTTAGATAATGGCTTCAAATCTTCACCAGGATTTGTTGAAATAAAGAATTCAACTTCATCAATTCCTTTTGATGTAGCTCTAAAATATTTTCCATCAAGAAAAACTCCGGAATCTTTTTCTGTTTCCTCATTGATAATCTGTGTTTTGAATTGAGGTTCCTGTATGCCAAGTTCTTTTAATGTTTCCTCGATTCCCTTCTTTACAAGTTTGGCAGCTTGTTCTCTTTTCTTAGATAAGTTCTTCGCAAGGCTTCCGGCATACTTTCGTAGCTCGAAAATATTTTTTGACAGCTCATTAATTTTCCCGGAAAAATTTTCTGCCAGCTCAAACTCTTCACCAATTTTTTTCCGATAGTCAATAATACTTTTTACCGAACCGCCGTATTTTTTCTTGAGAAGATTTATTGCACCAAGCCGTTCCCGCTTTCCCTCAACTTCGTTCTGATCAAGATTGATTTTTGAATTGTAACTTCTTACAAAGTTTGACACATCTTCGATATTGGCAAGTGCTGATTCTGATTCACTCAACGCATCGGAAAATGATTTATCAATATCACTCAGTTTCTGCAAAAGAGTTCTTACTTTGGAAAGTGAAATTTGAATTGAATTGTCAGATTCATAAATAAGCTGATAAACTTCTGATGTAAGCTCTGCCAGCTTTTCTGAGTTCTCAAGAATTTTTAGTTCCTCAATCAGCTTATCTTCTTCATCTTCCTGAGGAGAAATGGTGTCAATTTCTTTTATCTGGAAAGAATAAAAATCCTTTTTTTCTTTTATGCTGCTTTCTTTTGATTGAAGTTCTCTTAGTTCAATTTCTTTTTGAAGAAGATCAGAATACAATTTTTTGTATTGTTGAAGAATATCCTGGTAATCACCAAATTCATCGAGGTAATCAATGTGTGTTTCAGTACGGAGAAGTGATTGATGCTCGTGCTGTCCGTGAAGATCAACTAACAAATTTCCAATATCTTTCACAAGATTAAGGTTAACAGGAGTGTCATTAATAAAACATCTGTTAGAACCCTTAAGCGAAATCTCTCGTCGAATTATCAACTCATCAGTGAAGTCAATATCATTTTCTTCAAGAAGAGATTTAACTTTTTTATTTCCCTTTACATTAAAGAAACCTTCAACAAAAGATTTTTCTGCACCTTTCCGCACAACTTCTGTTGATGCTCTTTCGCCTAGCAGCAGGCTCATCGCATCAATTAGAATTGATTTGCCGGCACCCGTTTCACCGGTAATAATATTAAGTCCGCTTCCAAACTCAACGGAAATATGTTCTATTAAAGCGTAATCTTTTACTTCAAAGGATTTGAGCATAATTTGATTATAAATTATTTACCAAATAAAAATGCCACATCTCAAAGATATGGCATTTCTAACCTTTTGAAAAAATCTGGTAATAACTTTATCAGGATGTATAATTTCTTGCGAGAAAAATCCCACAAATAGTTTTTCCGTCAACTATTTCTCCGTTGTAAATTTTTTCTTCTACTTCTTTCAGTGTTAGTTCAAAAACTTCCATACCGAATTCGCCTTCTTCGCGGTTATGGTTGCCGGGCTTTAAATCTTTTGCAAGATATATCCAGAGTTTTTCTGTTGAATATCCGGGTGTAGTATAAATGCTTCCCAGTTCTGTTACATTATCGGATTTATATCCTGTTTCTTCTTCAAGTTCCCGAACTGCACATACAAAAGGATCTTCACCTACGCTAAGTTTTCCGGCAGGAAGTTCAAGCAAAACTTTATTTACTGGAAAACGATGCTGGGTCACCATAATTATTTTTCCATCGGTAGTTACGGGTACAACTACTGCTCCGCCCGGATGTTCTGCAACTTCACGAATAGCTTTGTTTCCGCTGTTGTATTCAATCTGGTCGACCTTTGTGTTGAAAACTTTTCCATTGTATAATATTTCGCTTTTTACAATTCGATAATTCATTTAGATATTCTTTTTAGAATTAATTACTGGAATGGGTCTCTCATATTTTTTCTAAAGCAAAAAAATATTTTCAGGTTCTATATCCTGTCGGATAATATGCCATCAATTCACTGCCAAGATATTTCAAGAGAGCTGTTATCACTCCAAGATCATCAAGATAGCCAAATAATGGTGTCATATCAGGGATGGTATCAATCGGAACTATAAAATAAACTAGTGCGGCAACAACTATAGCCTTTCGGTACCATTTGACAAACGGATCTTTCATATACCGGTAAAGTGCAAGTATATCTTTTGCAAAAGAAACTTTTCTACCTGACTTCTCAAGCTTGTTCCAGAGATTTTCATCAACATATTTTTCTTTTTCTTTATAGTCTTCCATTTTTTCTTCATTCATCTGACCAAAATTTAAAGCACCGAGGTCATCCATTCCCTCAAAAATATCATCTTCGAGAGGCACTATTTCAGGATTTCTATCTTTCATTATTTAACTCCTACTTTGAAAATTTCTTATACCAACTAAAAATCGTTTCCCACCATAGTCTTGAGTTCTGTGGCTTCGCAATAAAATGTGTTTCGTCAGGGAAATATAAAAGCATGCTGTCTACTCCAAGACGCTGCAGAATTGTAAAAAGCTGAAATGCCTGGTCTTCAGTTACTCTGAAATCAAGAGCGCCGTGAGTAATTAGTATCGGTGTTTTACAATTTTGAATATATCTGTGAGGCGACCATTTTTCATACACTTCTCTTTTTTCCCATGGAGGTCCGCCAAATTCCCATTCGGGAAACCAGAGTTCTTCGGTGGTTCCATATTTACTTTCAATATTAACTGATCCAGCATGGGAAACAAGTGCATTGAACCTATCAGTGTGACCGGCAATCCAGTTTATCATGTAGCCGCCATAAGAAGCACCTGCAGCAAAGGTATTATTTTTATCAATAAATCTGTAATTGTAAATAGCAAAGTCATAAGCATTCATCAAATCAACATAAACTTTACCGCCCCAGTCGCCTGAAATTTCATCTGTAAATTTTTGTCCATAACCAGTTGATCCGCGCGGATTTGGTGCAACAACCACATAGCCCTGTGATGCAAACATTTGTGCGTTCCACCTGTAATGATAATTATCGCTCCAGGAACCCTGTGGACCACCGTGAATTAAGAAAATCATCGGATATTTTTTATTTTGATCGAAGAATGGCGGCTTAACTAAAATTGATTGAACCAATGTGCCGTCTGCACCATCACTCCAGAATGTTTCCACCGAATTTGTTTCGATATTTGCCAGGACATCTTTGTTGATAAAAGAAACTTGCTTTAAAGTATTCTTTCCATCCGTGCTTAATGAATAAATCTCGGCTGGCATGTTGGATCTTTGCTTCAAATAAAATAAGGTGCTGCCATCCTGGGATAGTTTTATGTTCGAGTTATAATTTTCCTTGTGGAATAAATCAACTTCACCTGATTCAATATCAGCTTTATAAATCGATTTATAAATTTCATTTTCTGCGTTAAAATAAATTTGTAATGAATTTGGTGACCAGATAAATTCCTCAACAGAACGATCAATTTCTTCGGTCAGATTTGTCATCTCACCGGATATTCTATCATAAAGAATAATATCCTTCTTATCAGATTCAAAACCTGCACGCTTCATCGATGTCCATGCAAGATACTTTCCATCAGGAGAATAAACAGGCTGGCAGTCTACTCCTTTACTTGTTGAAATCAACTTTCGTGATGCTGGATCAGTTAAGCTTAAAATATAGATTTCATTGTTTGTGCTAACAGCAGTACTGAATTCAGGATTCATTGTGAATGCGACTTCATTTCCGTCCGGAGAAAAATTATAATCGTTCGATGAACCAAGTGCAAGAGTTGGAACATCTTCTTTGTAGCCTTCGGTGAGATCTTTAAAATTTCCACTTTCTACATCCAGCAAAAACAAGTGCTTACGTTTTTCGCCACGCCAGCCATCGAAGTGTTTGTACATCAGTTGATCAAATATTATCGCTTTTACCTGGCTTGATTCTTTTTCTTTATCAATTTTTTCATTGCATTCCTGTGTTGTACAGTCCGGATATACAGAAGAAACAAACAATATTTTCTTTCCGTCATTTGACCACTTTATACCTGATGCGCCGGTATAAATATTCGTCAACTGCTTTTCGTTCTTACTATCCAAATCAGAAATATAAATTTGACTGCCCATAGTATATGCTATCTGCATACCGTCAGAAGAAAATTTTGGGTCACTTTCGTTTTTATCAGAATTTTTAACTGGTCTGAGATTGGTTCCGTCAGAGTTAATCAAATAAATATCTGTATTGCCTTTATTAGCTTCAAACGTAAAGCTTGTAAGCGAGAAGGCAATAGTTTTTCCATCTGGTGAAACATCATAAGTTCCTATACGTTTCATTGCCCACAGGTCATCAATTGTCATTGCACGCTTTGATTGTGGGAAAATAGATATAGAAATGAAGATAATTAATAATATTATATTTTTCATTGGTTCCTCAGGAAGAATGTTGAAATTACTACTGAAAAAATACGTTTTAATGAATCGAAAGACAACGCAAAAAGAACTTATGATTAATAGAAAATATAATATTGATTAAATTTGATTGTGAAAAAAAACGATTTAGCTGAGGAAGCGATTCAGACAAATACAGTTCTTCTTCCGGGAGGGAACAAACAGCTTGAGCAGCTCCTTGAACAAAATATTTCTACGGGGGCATATGCATTAATTATTGGTGCGGGTTGTGAAATTGCTGCCATTCAATTGGGTAAATACTTTTCTAGTATTAAAATTATTGCAGATGACTATGATTCGGTGATGCGCATCAAAATGAAATTAAAAGATGAAGAGAAAGTCAAAGTTAAGATGATGGACTATGCACACACCGATTTTGAAAACGAGCACTTCGATTTAATTTATGCACAGGGGTCAATCTCTGTCCCTGAAAAAAAGAATATCACAAAGGAATTAAAAAGAATTTTAACCAGCCGGGGTTTATTTTGTGCAGGTGAAATTGTATCGCTAAAGAAACCAGTCCCGGGATTTGTTACTGATATCTGGGATAGAAACGGTCTTGATCCAATTCCATCATCAGAAATAAAAAAATACTATGAAGCAAAAGGCTTTGAGGTGCTGAGTGAAAAGGATCTCTCGGATACCTTAAAAGATTTTTATGAGAAGATCAGAAATACCGTTGCGAATCTAAGTAAGGATGAAAAGGAAGATGACAAAAAATATTTTTCACGGATGAAGCATGAATCACATGCTTATCTGAAACTTGGAGGCGATAAATACATAGGTTTTAAATCATTGATAGTGAGGAAGTTAAATTGAACAAGGGAGATGTAATTCAAATAAAAGTTGAGAGATATGCCTTTGAAGGGAAAGGAATTGGTAAAGTCGATCTCGAAAATCCCTCCGGCAATTCTGAACCGGATTCGTTTATTGTTTTTGTTAATGGAGCGTATCCCGGTGATCTTGTCTCCGCAAAAATTAAGAAGCTCAAAAAATCTTATGCAGAAGCATTTGTTGAAGAAGTTATCACTCCTTCTCCACAAAGAGTTCAGCCGCGCTGCAAATATTTTGGCACGTGCGGCGGATGCAAGCAGCAGGACCTCGATTACAAACAGCAAACGGCTTACAAGCAGGAACAGGTCGAGGATATCTTCAAGCACGACGGTGGTTTTACAGGTTTTGAAATTCAAAACATTCTTCTGTCAGAAAATATTTTCTATTACAGAAATAAAATGGAGTTTTCATTTTCTGATTTACAATGGCTGAAAGATGTTGATGACTCATCAGTTTCAAAAACAGGATTTTTCCTCGGTCTTCACGTTCCGAATAATTTTGAAAAAATTCTTGATATTGAAGAATGCTTTCTGCAGTCTGAATTAAGCTCACACATTCTGAATTTTACCCGTGAATTCTTTAAGAAGAGACACGCAACTATTTACAGCACCAAAACACATTCCGGCTATTTGCGCAACATGATAATCCGTCAGGCGCAAAAGACAAAAGATGTAATGCTAAACTTAGTTACGTTTGAAGAGAACGAACTGTTGATGAAAGAATTTACTGCAGCAGTTACAAGTAAATTTTCCGAAATAACAACTGTTGTAAATAACATCAGCAAAAAGAAAGCATCTATCGCTGTCGGCGACTATGAAATAGTTTATCACGGCAGCGGGTATATTTATGATCGAATCGGAAATTACAAATTCAGAATAAGCGCAAACTCTTTCTTCCAGACAAATACAATTCAGGCAGAAAAATTATACAGCACAGCTTTAGAGTATGCTGAATTGAAAGGCGATGAAATCATTTATGATCTTTATTCGGGTGCAGGAACGATTGCAATTTATGTCTCTGAATTTGCAAAGGAAGTTTATGGCTTTGAATCCGTTGAGTCGTCAATCTACGATGCAAAAGAAAATCTTGAAATTAATAAAATAGAAAATGTAACCTTCGTTCAGGCAGATCTTAACAAATCCTTTTTAGCTTTCACCAACGTACTTCCAAAACCAGATGTTATTATTATTGATCCGCCGCGTGGTGGAATGCACAGTGTTACGGTAAAAGATGTACTGCAATTGAATCCGGAGAAAATTGTTTACGTTAGCTGTAATCCTTCAACACAGGTGAGAGATATTAAAATGTTTGTTGAAGGTGGTTATAAGTTAGTGAAGATAAGACCGGTTGATATGTTTCCGCATACTTACCATATTGAGAATGTGTCGTTGCTTGTTAAAGAATAAACTAGAAAAGTATTCCGATTGAAATTACTGGTGGCATTAACATCTGAAATCCCGGAATACACTCGGAAACAGATATTGAGATGGCTGTTTTTTCAAATTCTAAAATCAGGTATTGAAACTCAACCAGTCCAACTAGAGATGGATAAATCAAAGTTGCTATTCCTAATCCACCTTTAATATAAATAGCATGGTTTTCCATCTTTATGGGATGACTAAGAAAGCCATTAAGTGATAAATATCCTCCGCTACTTCCAATTGATTTGTTTAATTGAAATGACCAGCCAAGGTTGAATAATTTAGAAATTGAGCTCTCGGAATAAAAAGTAATGGCTATACCAGAACTTTCAAAATAATCATCCCAAATCGGAAAATAACCAAGCCCAAATCCCCAAATGGTTTCATTATCAGAATATCTGACTTTAAACGAATCTTCACTTTCAGAATTCTCATTTAAAATTGAATCAATCGATGTGGCTTGCATTAATGCTGGACTCAACATAAAGAACATTAGCAGATATGTTTTTACATGCATTTTCATATTAGAAAATTAAATTTTAAAGTTTACGCCTACGTTACCCGAAATAAGTTTGTGAATATCTGCTGCTATTCCCAACATATATCCTACATCAAAAAAAAGAGATGTATCCTTACTTAATAGAAATTCAATTCCAGCACTTCCACACAGTTCCGGGAAAAGTGAATAAATATAACTGTCAGCAATTGGTATAAAGAAACCTGCTTCTAACTGTATATATGCATTAAAGCTACTGTCCCGCGAAGGAAAAACACGTTTTATCTCCACAATTAATCCCAGCAAAGACGTCCAATTTTCAGGAGAATCTTCATTTGAAATGTAAGGAAGGTATGCAATTGAGCCGCTTAATATCGTTTGGTGAGAAAGAACAAATCCTAAGCCAGTTGACACTCCAACAAGATAATCACCATCCCAATCATCTGAAATTGGAAATAATAATTTGCTTCCAACTGATAATTCTAATTTTTTATCGTCTTGGGCAAATAGATTTATCGCTGACAACACGATTAAAAGCAAAATTAATTTTTTCATCATCTTTTTAAAATATTTTGGCATTTTTAAATATTTTTTATCACCAACACAAACTCACCCTTCAAATTTTCCTTCTCAACGTGACTTAAAATGTTGCCTGCGTTTCCACGATAAAATTTTTCTCTCTCCTTCGTCAGCTCAAAGGCAAGTACACAGGGAATATTTGCACCGAGAATTTTTACAATATCTTCCATTAAAGTTTTTAAGCGGTATGGTGTGTCCATCAGGACGATTGTTTCTTTTCGTTTCTTCAAGTCAAGCAACTGCTTTCTGCGGATATCTTTTTTTGGAGAAAGCCAGCCGTAGTAGTAAAATTTTTCAAAAACCATTCCGCTGCCAACCAAAGCCGTAAGCAATGAGCTGACACCGGGCACCGGAACAACATCAATTTTATTCTGGATCGCAAGGTCAACCAGCAAATGTCCCGGATCAGAAAACAGTGGAGTTCCGCAATCAGAAATAAGTGCAGCAGTTTTGCCTTCAAGCATCATTTGCAATATTTCATCAGAGACTTCGTTCTCATTGTGCTCATTTAATTCAATAAGCTGCTTTTCAATTTTGTACCTGGATAGAAGTCTTCTTGCTTCTTTGAATTCCTCGCAAATAATAAAATCTACTTCCTTTAGAACTCTTAATGCTCTGAGAGTTATATCCTCGTAGTTGCCGATTGGAGTGGAGACTATGAAAAGTGTTTTTTCCATACAATAAAATTAGTTAAATCCAGATAAATGGGCTTACTTTTTCGAAGGTTAATTCTCACAACTTTAGTAAATTTGATATATGCTTCGTGCTGAATATTCATCCAAAATATTAAACATACTGTAAAAAAGCTTGAATAATCAATCAACTCTATTTTCCATTCTTAATTTCCTGAGTGAATAAAATGAAATCTTTTAAAATCTTTGTTTTGTTTATACTTGCATCATTATTAACCTATTCACAGGATGCAGGTCAAACATTTTTATCTATAAGCAATACAGGCGTTCAAGAATTTTATAATTTATATCCTGAATATGACGGCAGAGGAACAATAATAATTATACTTGATACCGGCGTTGACATTGGTGTTGATGGTTTAACAAAAACTTCTACCGGTGATGTTAAATTTATCGATGTTCAGGATTTCACTTACCAGGGAGATGTCCAGTTATTTGAAGCTGATGTTGATAAAGAAGACAATAAAACGATATTTAAAGACGAAGACGAAAAGTATTCTGTCATTGCTTCCTCATCACTCCAGTATTCGCCAAAAGATAATAAATATTTCATAGGTGGTTTTGATGAAGCACGATTCTTGAACTCGAGTCCTGGTACCAGCGATCTTAACGGTGACGGTGATATGGAAGATATTTATGCTATGGTTGTGTTTGAAACAATCGAAGGAACAGAGTCTTATTGGGTAGTTTATCTTGATTTAAATGGCAACGGTGATATTTCGGATGACAAGCCTCTAAGAAATTATAAAGAGAAACAGGATGCTTTTGCATTTGAATATCCCGGCGATCTTCCTCCACTGACGATGGGTTTAAATGTTCTCCCGGAAGAGAAAATCGTCTCATTTCATTTTGATGATGGCTCACACGGAACTCACGTGGCAGGAATTGCCGGAGGAAATAAAATCGGTGGAATTGATTTTAACGGAATAGCTCCCGGTGCACAGATGATGAGTATGAAACTCGGAAACAATTTATACTCCGGTGGTGCAACAGTTACCGAGAGTATGAAAAAATCCTACCTTTATGTTGATAAATTTTCCAAAGAAACAAACACGCCCTGTATTATTAATATGAGCTTCGGCATTGGTTCCGAACTTGAAACTTTGGCTGATATGGAAATGTTTATTGAAAACCTAGCGAAGGAAAATCCATACCTTTATATAAGTCTAAGCTCAGGAAATGAAGGACCAGGAATTTCATCCACAGGTTTACCATCATCTAATTCCGGTGCATTTTGTTCAGGAGCAATTTTACCTCAGGATGTTGCCAGAGATCTTTACAGTGCAACAATAAACACAGATGTGGTTTTCAATTTCTCTTCACGCGGTGGAGAGGTAAGAAAGCCGGATGTTGTTTCTCCCGGGGCAAGCACTTCAACAGTACCTAACTGGACTAAATGGGATAGATTCTGGGGAACAAGTATGGCTGCACCTTATTCAGCGGGTATTATGTCTTTGATCTTGAGTGCTGCAGTTAAAGAATATCCGGGAGTAAAAATTCCATCTCACCTGCTTTATAAAGCAATCCGGGAAAGTGCAACAAAGCTGGAAGGATATAATCATCTTGATCAGGGACACGGTTACATACATGCGGTAAACGCATACAAGTTGCTTACAAAATATATTGACGAGGGTGAAATTAATAAATTTGAGACGTATTCAATTTCATCCACATCACCAAATTCTCTAGGCGAAAGAGCACCAAGTCTTTACCTTAGAAATGGTTCCTTCCTGAGAGATGAAGATACGTTCACTTTTAATATCAGAAGAAATAACTTCCAAAAGAATGATAAGTTCTATAGGGCATTTAATATTGTAAGTGACAGCGAATGGCTGATCCCTATTCAGAAAAAAACTTACTTAAGAAACGACCAGGCAACTTTCGTGAATGTTAAGTTTGATAAATCCAAGATGCAGGAGCCCGGACTTTATACAGCAAGATTAACGGCTTTCAGGGATGACATTTCAAAGAATCCTGAATTCGATATGCTCGCAACAATAGTAATTCCTCATCAATTTTCCTTTGAGAATAATTACAGTAAAAGCTGGAAGTCAGTGAAAGTTAAACAAGGATTGATCAATCGTTATTTCATTGAGCTGCCTGCCGGACAAACAGGAATGAATGTTAAACTTGCTGCTTCAAATAATGAATATTCAAGAGTAAGATACTACCTGTTTGATCCAAATGGTATAAAGCACGACACCTCACCTGCAGTTCATACTCTTGAAAATAAAAATGAAGTTGATGTTAATTACTATAACCTTGAGCCGGGTGTTTATGAAATTATTGTAGATGGGATTTTCCTTGGAAAGGATATCTCAACTTATGATCTTACAGTTCAGTTTTATGGAATTAACCGACTTGACAATAAAATAGTTGATGTTGACAATAACCAGATAGAAGTTGTCAACTTTTTTAACCAGCCTTCAAATTATAATCTTAAAGGACAAATGACGGGTTACGAATTTTATCATAAAATTACAATCAGCGGCAGCGAAAAGTTCAGGATGCCATTCGTTTTAAAAGGAAGTGAATCATTGAAAGAATTCCAAATCAAAATGAGCAAAGAAGATTACAGTAAGCTAACCGATCTTGCACTGATAATTTATGATGCAAACGGAGCTGACGTAAGCAGTGATGCATTAAGTTACAGCAATGGAAGCATTATCATAAAAAATAATTCAACTGCTGAAACAACCGATTATGTATTTGAAATAGTTCCGGGATTTGCACACGAATCAAGTTCTGCTGATATTAACATTACTGAAGTCACAACTTTTAAATCCGAATACAACATAAATGTTTTAAGCGAGAGGCGTTCAATTGTGAACTTATATCCATCATTACCACGAACACTGCAAATAGATTTTGAAGTGCCAAATGAATTTTTCCCTGAAAATTCTCAGCCAGTTGGAAAAATTTCTTTTGAATCTTCAGCAACAAAAAAAGTGAAATATGAACTACCAATTAAATTCAAATTCTAAGAGGAACCACTATGAGTGAACATACATCAGGAGCAATTAAAGGGCTGCCGGAAAATGCTTACAAAGAGCTGAAACCCGGTGAAGTATATACTCCGCTAATGCCTGCGAATACTACTCCGCAGGAAATTACTGTTTATTCTGTAACGATGGGTTTGCTGATGGCAGTACTATTCTCGGCTGCCGCCGCTTATCTTGGACTGAAAATCGGACAGGTGTTCGAGGCTGCAATACCAATTGCAATTATTGCAGTCGGTGTTTCAACTTTGTTAAAGATTAAAGGCTCGCTCGGACAGAATATAATTATTCAATCAATCGGACAGAACTCCGGATTAATAGTAGCCGGTGCGATCTTCACAATTCCCGCGCTGTACATATTAAATCTTGAAGCACACTTTTATCAAATCTTTTTAGCTTCTGCATTCGGAGGTTTCCTTGGAATTTTATTCCTTGTTCCCTTCAGGAAATATTTTGTTGCGGAAATGCACGGCAAATTTCCTTTTCCAGAAGCCACAGCTACAACTGAAATTCTGGTTGCCGGAGAAAAAGGCGGAAAGCAAGCACTAGTGCTTGTAGTAAGCGGACTCATAGGTGGCGTTTATGATTTCATCATCGCAACATTTGGATGGTGGAGCGAAGTGTTTACAACAAGAGTTTTTGCTTTCGGTGAAACTCTTGCTGATCAATTCAAGCTAGTCTTTCGTTTGAATCTTGGTTCTGCAGTTATGGGTCTTGGATATATTGTCGGATTAAAATACGCAGCAATTATAGCTGCAGGATCTTTCGTATCCTGGTATTTGCTGATTCCGGTAATTTCTTTTATCGGGAGTGGACTTACTGAAACATTCGGCACAGGCGCAACGAAATTAATTTCTGCAATGAGTGCAGAGGAAATTTTCAGGCAATATGTACGGCACGTTGGAATCGGTGGAATTGCAATGGCTGGAGTCATCGGAATTATTCGCTCTTCTAAAATTATCAGAGATGCTATCTCGCTTGGCTTCAAAGAAATTTTTGAGAAGAAGCATGCAAACGAAACACAATTAAGAACACAGCGGGACCTTCCGATGAAAATAATTGTTGTCGGTATAGTCCTAACAGCAATTCTTTTATTAGTGTTCTTTTATATGGGCGTTGTATATAATATCGGCTGGGCTCTGGCTGGTTTACTTATTGTTCTTGTAATTTCATTTCTCTTTACCACAGTTGCTGCAAATGCGATTGCAATTGTTGGAACGAACCCCGTTAGCGGAATGACTTTGATGACTCTTATTCTTTCTTCAATCGTTCTTACTTCTATCGGATTGAAGGGAACATCGGGAATGATTGCTGCTCTTATTATCGGCGGAGTTGTCTGTACTGCACTTTCAATGGCTGGCGGTTTCATCACTGACCTTAAAATCGGTTACTGGCTCGGCTCAACTCCATTAAAACAGGAAAGATGGAAATTCCTCGGCGTGCTTGTATCGGCATTAACTGTTGGTTTTGTTATTATGATTTTAAATGAAACTTACGGCTTCGTTGGCGATGGAGCTTTGGTTGCACCACAGGCAAATGCAATGGCTGCAGTAATTCAGCCGCTGATGGATCAGCAGCCGGCACCGTGGACGCTTTATATTGTTGGAGCCATACTTGCGTTAGTTCTTACGATGATAAAAGTACCTGCTCTTGCATTTGCTCTTGGAATGTATATTCCACTTGAACTTAACACTCCCCTTTTAGTAGGAGGGTTGATCGCGCATTTTGTTTCTACAAGAAGCAAAGATGAAAAAATTAATACTGCAAGAAGAGAACGCGGAACATTAATTGCTTCCGGATTTATTGCAGGTGGTGCGTTGATGGGAGTAATCAGTGCAATTCTAAGATGGCAGGGATTGAACTGGGTCAACTATGAATGGGCAGGATCTCACGCTGCTGAGTTGATCGGGATTGTAATGTTTGCTTTACTTTGTGCTTATATGATCTGGGATTCTTTGAGAGGAAAACCGGATACGGAATAAATTGACTTTCGTGGGGACACAATTTATTGTGTCCCTACGATCCTTACAGTACATTGAAATAAAACAAAACTACAACGATCATTAAAAATGCAAACACACCAATTATCCCATATTGAACTATCTTAATTTCTTTAGATTGTTTTTTAAGATGGAATAAAATATCATTCTTATTATTTCCCACTTCAGTTATCATACTTTTTGATCCTGATTTCAATTCCATGCTAAAGGCTTTATTACTGGATTCAATCCGTGTTTCCAAAGATTGAATTTCATTACTTACTGAAAGTACCTTAGAATCAATTTTATCCAGTCGCGATGGGAAATCAATTTTATCCATTTTATCTATAAGAACAATAGCTCTATCAGCGAGTTTGTCAAATTCTTCTTTCAGCCTAACGATAGTGTTTATAATCTTGGAAGCAGCTTCTATGGATATCTTAGCTGTTTCAATGTATTCGACCGCCGATTTTAGCTTGGTAAGTTCTTCTTCCAGCTTAACTACTTCCTCTTGTAATAAATCATCCATGTGGTATTTAATACTAGTTTTTAAATGACTTCATTTTTAATTCAATCATTTATAACAATTTTAATACCGCAAAGTTCTAGTGAAAATCGACAATAATTTGGTTTTTTTAGACAAACCAAGCCTATCAACAGGCAGGTTTTACTAAAAAGCATATAAGTAAAAGAGTTTTTGGTAGTACGTTGATATGAGTGATGGATTCTCTAAATCTTAAAGGTACGATATACTCTCAATAATTAAGACATTCGAACTTTGACAGTTTAAGACCAAATAAATTAATCCATCAGTTTTTACGTTTGGATATTTTCTTGCTTTCCGATGCTTTGAGATAATTTTTCTTTGATACTACAGAGCGGCCTAGCCTCTTCTCAAGTTGCTTCCTTGCATCACCGGCAATTTTACCTCCGGCTTTTGCATCAAACTTTAATTTTGGAACTCCCTTCGAATTTTCAATACGATGTATTTCTGTGGTTGAACGTTCTCCAAGCATTGTAAAAATAAGCTCAAAGTCGTCCATATGATCACGGAGATTTTCTCTTTTTAAATTTTTAAGTTTTTTATACTGAACCGGAGTTATTCCAAATGTGGCCTTTGAAATTTCAGCAGTTAAAATTTCATAATCCCGATTTTCGTTTGCACCACGGTTTTTCCATTCATCAGTAAGCTCCTCACGTATAGCAATTCCCCGCATTCTTTTCTCAATCCAATCATCAGAATATCCCTTAAGCTTATAAAGCATTCTCGTTCTTTTTGATGCTAGCTCAGGATTTTCAATTTCCTGCACACGCTCGTATCCTACTTTCGCAAGCCATCGTTTGAATGGCTCTGCCTTTGGAGACGGTATAGATTGGATTAATCTAAAAATTCCCTCGGTGTTTGCACAGTCAGTTGCTCTCTTTTTTCCGTCTGTTGCAACCAACTTCAACTGTCGACAAATTGTCGACAGTTGAAAGCCATCTTCTTCTTTTACTCTTATCTTCATCTTAAACCAATAGTCTCTCGGATTTACACTATCAGTCAAAGCCTCAATAACATCAATTACTGAAAACCACCACTCTTTTTTGTAAAAGGTTTTTCTGATTTCTTTGCTTTTGAAAATTACGATTTTAGTTTCGTCCATTTCTATCTTCTTTGAATTCTAATAATTTAGCAACTCTTAACTTTCATATTCATATTTCTCAACTCAACATCAAACCTTCCCCGGTTTTTCTGATCTTTACCTAAACCAGCTTATTTCGGAAAAAGTAAGCACAACGATGATAGCAAAGGAAAAAATATCAACACACTTCTTCAGCGAATCTTTCTTTTTTTAGTCAGGTTTAACTTTGCTGCAACTGTGGTTATTGACTGTTTGTTCCTCCCTAACCCTGCAGAAATAATTTTCAGCGGGGTATGTCCGTAGTTTTTTTTCAAATATTCTTTTTCTTCATCGCTCCAGGGAGTGGGACGACGGGCACTTACTCCAAGCGGACCAACAATAGTAATTATTGCATTCACTGTTCTGTTTAACTGCCTGGCAATTTCTTTAGTAGGTATCTTTTTATAATTCTGCTTTATAAACGCTTTTTCTTCTTCTGTCCAGGGTCGTCCCTTCTCGCGTAATTTTAACCCGGATCTGTTCACCCTGTGAGCAACTGCACTATGAGTTAAACCAAGGTCCTTTGCAATTTCACTGTAGTCTTTCATTTTAAAATTCTTAATAAGATATTCTTGCTCTTCTTTTGTCCATACGTGATGATGCTGTGGTCTTTTAAGACCCAGTGTTTGGGCCTGCAGAAGGATCGAATAGCGTGATCTGTTCAATAATTTTGAGATTTGTTCAAGAGTGTTTTTTCTGTGTGGATATAAATCAGATAGAATATTTTTCTCCTCCTGGGTCCACTTGACCATTCTGGGTTCAGTTAGTTTAAGGAAGTGTGCCCTTGCAAGAATTGCAGGGACAGTACGTTTAAGAGTACGCGATAAAGAAACTTTCTTCCTGTCATTATAGTGCCTGCGAAGGTAATTATCTTCCCACGATTCCCAGGTTCGAAGTCCATTGTAACGTATGCCAAGTTTTGAAGCTTTGGCTATTACCGAATCATGATTTTTACTCAATTTTTTTGAAACGTACTTCGGTCCTTTATTTTTATAATATTTTTTTAGAAACCGAATATCGTTTTCAGACCATAGAGGAGCCATACGCAATCCAAGTTTTGCTGCCTTTGTCATAACCGCTTCACGACTGCGATTCACCAGCTCGGCAACATACTTTGAACCTTTCGAGGTGTAATGCTCTTTGAGAATATTTATATCTTCTTCATTCCATTTGTCAGTCATAGATTCCACTTTGATAACCTTGAAAACTCTTACAGATTCTTTAACAATGCTTTTACTTTTTCAACCAGCTCACTTAACTCAACATCAAACCGTTCACCGGTTTTTCTTATTTTCATTTCGCATTTGTTATCCTTTATTTTCCTTTCACCAATAACTATCTGAATCGGCATACCAAGCAAGTCAGCGTCGTTAAACTTAAATCCTGCAGCTGCATCACGGTCATCAAATAAAACTTCGTGGCCGGCACCCTTTAAATCATTATAAATTTTCTCTGCAGAAGAAACTACCGTTTCATTTTTCATATTCAACGCAATCAGGTGAATATCAAAAGGTGCGAGAGCTTTATGCCAGATTATCCCTTTGTCATCGTGATTCTGCTCGATGTAGCAAGCCATTATTCTTTCAACGCCAATACCATAGCTTCCCATCACGATCGGATGCTCTTCTCCTTTTTCATCAAGATAAAATGCTTTGAGTGCTTCAGAATATTTTGTGCCGAGCTTGAAAATATGTCCAAGTTCAATAGCGGTGAATACTTCTAGCTTGCTATCGCAGTTAGGACAACCTTCTCCTGATTGTACAATTCTTAAATCAGCATACTCGATTGAAGGAACACCTGCCTGCCGGTCAGGCAGGTCGCGCTTCAAATCAATTCCGCCAATATGGAAATCATTTTTATTTGCACCGCTGCAGAGATTGTTGCGGTCTTTCAGTTTTAAATCAGCGATGATCCTTCCTTTAAATCCGATTGGACCGATTGATCCGGCATCAGCACCTGTTATTGCCGACAATTCTTCAGGATGACCGGAACGAACATTTCCTTCTAAAATTTTTGTAAGCTTTGATTCGTTTACTTCGTCGTTGCCCTGCATTAAAATCAAAACTGCTTTGCCTTCATTTATATAAACTCTTGACTTTGCACAAACGGATTCATCTATCTTCAGGAATTCACAAAGCTCATCAATTGACTTAACATTTGGTGTGGAAATTTCATAAACTGACTTACTTTCTTTTTCTCTTCCTATAACGTCAACTTTTGAAGCTGCAACTTCTGCATTTGCAGCATAACCGCAAGAGGAACAATACGCAACTGTATCCTCTCCTGCTTCTGATTTCACCATAAACTCCTCAGAACCAGTTCCACCCATCGCACCGCTTGAAGCACCGACTACAAAATATTTCAATCCGCATCTATCAAAAATTTTTCTGTAAGCTTTATCGTGCAATCCATAAGCAGTGTCCAATGCTTCATACGAAACATCAAAAGTGTAAGCATCTTTCATTAAAAACTGTCTGCCGCGTATAACACCGCTTCGCGGTCTCGGCTCATTCCTGAACTTGGTTTGTATCTGGTACCATATCTGCGGCATATCCTTGTATGATTTAACAACATTGCGTGCATGGAAAGTCATTATCTCTTCGTGTGTGGGAGCTAAAACATATTCTCTGTTTTTAATGTGAAAAAGAATATCGCCAAATGCATTAACTCTTCCTGTTTCTTCCCAGATTTCTTTCGGATTAAGAGCAGGCAGATGAAATTCCTGTCCGCCGATTGCATCCATTTCTTCTCTAATGATCTGCGAGACTTTTCTAACCACTCTGTAGCCAATAGGGAGAAATGAATAAATTCCAGCTCCAACCATTCTTATCATACCTGAGCGAAGCATTAAAATGTGACTCGTCACCGTCGCATCGGATGGAACTTCCTTTAAAGTTGGGACAAAATACGTGCTTAGTTTCATAAATAATTAACTAGTATAGTTTGTGATAAATGAAGCGCGAGATGTTATGTTATCTCTAAAAAATGTGTGTAAAAATAGCGAAACGATAAAGTTATTCAAAAGGTGGATTCTTGATTGTTTATGGTAAAAGATAGTAAATGTAAACTAAGTATCCACTTAAAAGCAGTCCTCCTTCCAACCTTGAAATCCTAAATCCCGTTTTGCTTAGCGGTAAAAGAATCAAAGCAGTTAAAAGCATCACTCCAAAATCAATGTAACTGATACCTTCAATACTTAAGGGTATTACCAGCGCGGTGATACCGAGTATTCCAAGAATATTAAAAATATTTGATCCGACAACATTTCCAATTGCAATATCCGATTCATTTTTATACGCGGCGACTATCGATGTTATCAATTCGGGCAAGCTTGTACCAATTGCTACAATTGTTAATCCGATAATCGCATCACTAACACCAATGGCTTTAGCAATAGAGATAGAACTGGTTACAAATAAATTTGCGCCAAGTATCATTAGAGCCAATCCGCCAACAATAAAAATTATTGAAACCGGTGCTCCAAGTCTGGTTTTTAATCCTTCGCTAAATTCTGCATCAACCTCAACATTTTTTTCTTTGCGAGCCATTAAAACATTTACAATCACATAAGTCATTATTCCAATGACAAAAATTAATCCGTCAATAAAACTCAACTCACCATCAATCAGTAGAATAATAAGTAAAATACTGATCGCGATCATAATTGGAATTTCTCTTCTGATTATATTTGCGTGAACATCAAGCGGCCTAATTAAAGCCGCAACTCCAAGTATCAACGCAATATTCGCGATGTTTGAACCAACTACATTACCGAGAGAAATTGAACTGTTGCCGATAATAGCAGCTTTCATACTAACCACGAGTTCGGGTGTGCTCGTTCCAAATGCTACGACAGTCAATCCGACAACGAGTGGAGTGATTCCAATTTTTAATGCAAGAGCAGATGAACCACGGATCAATCCTTCTGCACCGATAAAAAGGGTTACTAATCCTAAAACTAAAAATATTATAACTTCGAAGGTCATATTAATCTGCGCGGATAGATTATTTCAGTTGTTCAACCAGGTAAACTTTATCGTTTCTCCGAATAAGTTCAGGTGTGACGAAAGTTACTTCGTCCTCTTTTTTTGCTACCTTAACCGATTTTTCATTTACAAACAATTTGTCTAAAGTCATTTCAACAAGACCTGTAGTTTCGCCAATAATTAATAATTGATCATTCAGCTTGAGCTTACCAGATTCTAACAAAATGTGTGCAGCTTTTGGTTTCTTAAAATAATTTAGAACCTTTCCAACATAGACTTTACGCGTTGTTGCTTTGCTTCCTTCAACACCCGCATAATCTTCCGAAGACGGTTTACCGAAATAAAATCCTGTTGAGAAGCCGCGGTTGTAAACAGTTTCTAATTCTTTAAGAAATTCTTTTTTCTTTTCAGCTGTCAGTTTCTTCTTGAAGTAAAGATCAATTGCTTTTCGATAAACAGAAACTGTCTTCGCTACATATTCAGGAGCTCTTTTTCTTCCTTCAATTTTGAATGAGTCAATTCCCGCTTCAATCAGCTGATCAATAAATTCAATTGTGCACAAATCTTTTGGAGATAAAACATAATCATCACCAATCAGCATAGATTTGTTTGCAGCAGTATCAAAGATTTCATATTCTCTTCTGCAAGGCTGAATGCATTCTCCTCTGTTTGCACTTTGTCCAAACAAATGATGACTCATAAAACATCTTCCGCTTACTGCAATACACATTGCACCGTGGACGAAAGCTTCAATTTCAAGTTTGGTATTTTTTCTAATCTTTTTTATTTCTTCGAGTAAACATTCGCGTGCAAGTACTATTCTTACAGCTCCAAGTTTTTTATAAACTGATGCAGCCAAAGAATTTGAAACCGAACTCTGTGTAGAAATGCAGAAAGGAATTTTATTTTTATTGCACAGCTCGGCAACTGCTAAATCCGAACAGATTATTCTGTCAATCTTCGCTCGTTTGGCAGCGACGATTATTTGTTCAGCTTCAGAAAGTTCATCTTCGAAAACAATTGTGTTGAGAGTCAGATAAGTTTTAACTTTTTTAGTCTTGCAGAATTTCGAAATTTCGGGAAGCTGTTCAACAGAAAAGTTTTTTGCCTTGGCTCGCATATTCAACTTATCAACTCCGAAGTAAACAGCATCTGCACCGGCTTTAACTGCAGCCCGCAGCATAACCCAGTCTCCCGCTGGAGCCATGAGTTCTGGTTTTTTATTGGTCATTTGTCAATAGTCATTGGTCATTTTGATTAGTTTGCATCAGATCAATGGAGGATTGTTTGCCAATTGATTTAATATAGCTGTTTAACTTTTTTCCTATTAAATCAATCTCCTTAGAAAAGTTTTCGAACTTGTCTTCTGAAATTAATTTTCTGTTTTTGGCTTTTGTTAACCAGGTTTTGGTTTCAAATAAAGAACCCCTTGAATAATAGCATAGTTGCTTATTCTCTTTGTAAAAAAATCTTCCGAAACCCTCGCTTAAATTAGCAGCTACAGAATCAATTGCTCTTACTAATTGTTTTCCTATCGTATCTTTCAGAAAGTAATCCCAATTTATAACAATCTCCCAGATCTTTTCACCCAATTCCATTGACAATTGATATACTTGGAGTTCTTCTAACTTCATATACCCTCCTTCCAGTGAAGAAATAAATATTTAGTACTATTCCCCCAATGTCTAATGACCAATGACTAATGACTAATCGCTAACTTCTCTTTTCCCAGATTTTTGCGATCTCAACAATAACCTTAACCGCCATTTCCATATCCTGCACTGCAACCCATTCAAGCTGTGAGTGGAAGCTGTGTTCGCCTGCAAAAATGTTTGGCGTTGGCAATCCCATAAAAGATAAGCGTGAACCATCCGTTCCACCGCGTATAGGATGCATAATCGGTTTGATTCCAAGATTTTTCATTGCCTGAACAGCGAACTTTGCTACCTGTGGATGCTTTACGAGCACTTCGCGCATATTTCTGTACTGATTGACCACTTTAAATTCATATTTAGAACCAGGGAATTTTGCTACGGCGTTCTTTGCAAGTTTTTCAAGAAGGGTCTCGTATTGTTTCAACTTTGGAGTTTCAAAATCCCTGATGATGATTTTCAACGTTGTAGTTTCTTCCATACCATTTATCGTTGTACAGTGAACATATCCCTGTCTTTTCTCTGTGGTCTCGGGTGAAAGTATTTTTTTTGGCAGACTTTCCATAAATGCAGCAGCGATTTTGATCGAATTGATCATCTGATTTTTTGCATAGCCGGGATGAATATTTTTTCCGATAAACTTAAGCACGACCATATCAGCACTGAATGTCTCCGATTCGACTTCACCCCTGCTTGAGCCATCAACGGTGTAAGCGTACTTAGCACCGAGTTTTTTCAGATCGATTTTTTCTGTTCCTCTTCCGACTTCTTCATCAGGAGTGAAGCAAATTTTTATCGGTCCGTGTTTTACTTCAGGATGAGCCAGTAAATAATTTACAGCATCCATAATTTCTGCAACACCTGCTTTATTATCAGCACCAAGCAGTGTTGATCCATCTGTTGTGATGATATCGAATCCTTTCATATTCTTCAGGTCGGGATTTTCACTTACCTTAATTACCCTGCCCTCTTTAGGTAATTTTATATCACCACCTCTATATTTTTTATGAATGATTGGTTTAACATTCTTTCCGGTTACTGCCGGTGAAGTATCGACGTGAGCAATGAAAGCAATCGGCGGAACTTTCTTATTAGTATTGGCAGGAAGTGTTGCCATAACGTATCCCCATTTATCCATCGCTGCATCCTTCAAGCCCATCTTTTTTAATTCTTTTGCAAGATCGGCAGAAAGCTTTTTTTGTTTTTCTGTGCTTGGGAATGAAGTTGATTCTTCATCGGACTGAGTATCGTATTTTACATAATTTAAAAAACGATCAATACACGTGAATTTATATTTTGGATCGAACATGATTCCTCCGGGTTTGAAAAAATTTGGATTAGCTTATATAAATTTAACGGTAAATGAAGAAGTAAAAAAGCTAACGAGTGAAATCAATAATCCAGTATTAATAAGCATTATTCATTCCGATAATTACTGCTTCATAAAAATTTAACATACTTATCTCTTGACATTT
>DATIJX010000058.1:0-12456 GCA_035478175.1 Ignavibacteriaceae bacterium | reverse complement strand
ATTTTTTGCTAGGAATAATTACGATATATATTTTTACAAAAACTGCTGGCGAGTTTAAAGAGCTTGAACACTAAAAGGAATATTAATTTATGCCAAAATTAATTTCATCCCCAACAATAATTGAAGCTGCCGGTAACAAGCCAAAGATCATCCGGGAATTTATCGGTAGAGTAAATTCTTCAAATGAAAAAATTAGTATTGCTAAGATGACCAGCCCTGAAGGATGGGAAGAACCCGGGCAAACTCCTGAGTTTGATGAGTACACTTTAGTACTCAAAGGAATGCTGCGAGTTAAGACTAAAGATCAAACATTTGAGATCAATGCAGGTCAAGCAATCATTACGTATGCCGGTGAGTGGATAAGATACAGTACACCAAATCCGGAAGGTGCTGAATATGTTGCAGTTTGCTTGCCTGCTTTTTCACCAGAAACTGTTCATCGGGAATAAATTCATTTATTAATATCTAATAAGGAGTAACTATGAAAAAACTATTTTTAATTTCAATTCTCGTTTCGACTTTGCTAATTATCTCCTGCGGTGAGTCCCAGGATAAGAAAGTTGATGTAGTTGGACAAGAGGTTGAGTATAATTCAGAAGGAACTGTATTAAAAGGATATCTTGCATACGATAAAAACATCGAAGGTAAAAGACCGGGAGTGTTAGTCGTTCATGAATGGTGGGGACATAATGATTATGCCCGCCAACGAGCAAGGATGCTTGCAGAGCTTGGTTACACAGCCCTCGCTGTAGATATGTTCGGTGAAGGTCAAAAAGCCGATCACCCCGAAGATGCACAGAAATTTGCTAGTGCAATTTTCAGTAATGTGCAGATGGGTGAACAAAGATTTCTAGCTGCACATGCTTTTTTACGTGATCAGGAGACAGTTGATGCTGATGCAATTGCAGCTATAGGTTATTGTTTCGGCGGCGCTGTAGTATTGCATATGGCAAGAATTGGAATGGACCTGAAAGCAGTGGCAAGTTTTCACGGCGGCATACAAGCCATAACTCCTGCCGAAGAAGGTAAAGTAAAAGCGTTCGTGCTCGTTTGTAATGGTGCAGATGATCCATTTGTGACGCAAGAACAAATCGATGCTTTCAAAAAAGAAATGGATGATGCAAAAGTTCAATACGAATTTGTGAATTATGAGGGTGCTATACACAGTTTCACAAGTCTGGCAGCAGATAGTCTCGGGAAAAAATTTAATATGCCTTTAGCCTATAATGAAAACGCTGACAAAGAATCCTGGCAGGAATTGCAAAAAGTCTTTAACAAAGTATTTAGCAAATAATCAGCGAAAACTTTATAAAATCAATCTCTTTTACTTATTGAAGAGTTGAGGCAGAATTTTATTTGCTATTTATAAATAATAAACTCGTAGAGAGTAAAATGAGTAGTTGACGAAATTCTGCCTTTATTTTTTCTTCCTTTTACCCAATATTTGCATCAGAAGAATCACAAATTCTCCTCCCAAAAATCTGATCGCCTCTTTAAAAAAGAGTAGCCTCCTAGTGGTCAGATTCGGGCGGTCGGGAAAGTTACCAACAATGTTATGCCCTCACTTTCATTGTAATTAAAATTTTCCGGCCGCCCATTTTTATTTTAGCTTATTCTTACTTTCAAAAAACTCATCAGTCAGTCCAATGTTTATTCTGTAATTTGAATAAGTCAGATAAACTTTCCCGGTCTTGGATTTTTCTGAGTCCTTGTTTTTTTCCTTTGATTCGGAAGCATCGGGATCATTAAATCTCCTCGGTAAAAGTGAACGATCCACCGTAAAACTAAATACCAGCGAGGATGGAAGCCAAAAGCCTTCACTTGTTTTCAAGTAATTCAGATCAATAATAAATGTCCCCTGAGGTTTCCTGGATGACTCAACTTTCAGAATTATGTTTCTTTTTATATCCACCCAGAGAGTGCTTAAAATAACATCAGCGTCACCTTCAAGAGGAATAACTTTAATCACTGAAGTTAATATTCCGTTAACTGTATCCTCCTTTTCATAGAATGCAGAGTACTTATAATTAAGAAAACCGAGTGGAGAGAAATTCAGTCCTGATTTAGGCAGCATAGCAAAATTTTCTGAATCAATATGAAATTTATCAGGTTTTTTATAATAAATGGTCGCTTCCCTGTCTGGCATTTTTAGGAAATCAACATCTATTTTTATCTTAACATCAACCTGGTAGTCTTCAACTTTTTCAAATTCGTGTTTGACTTTATCCAGCATTGCTTCAGGATTTTTCTCCTGTGAGCAGATTACTGCAGTAAGAATCAAAACACTAATAAATATTTTATAAATCATTTTTTTACTTTAATAAATAATTTTAACTGAGTATGTCTTTTTTATGAAAAATGAGCGATGTTGCTGTGAAGAAAATTATAATATGTCCGCTCAATATTAATACAGACTTAAATACATTGGCCAAATCGATTGGGTCGTTAAAAAATTCCCTCCAATCTAACATATAGCTTGTAAACAAATATGGTCTGATTTCCTTAAGAATTCCAACATCAAAAGCTGATAGTATTATGAAAATTATTATAATTGCCATAGTTGAAACAATTGGTCCGATGGCGTTTTCTACTAATGAAGAGAAAAATATGGCCAGGCTGCAAACAACGGTCATACTTAAAATGGCAAAACCGTAGGCTAAAAAAAACCTCCAAAGAATATCACTTTTTTCAAAGACAATTATTGATTGATTACCTGTAACAATAAGCTCGCCACTGCCAAAAATTATTAACCCAACCACCAGGCTCATAAAAGCTAGAAATAATATAAGAGAACTTGTATAAATTATTCCTGAGAGAAACTTGGACATAACAATTTGCATCCTTGAAACAGGTCTTGTAACCAGAAGCCTGTAAGTGCCGGCCGTTGCCTCACCCGCAAGAAGATCAGCTGCAACAAGAGTTATCAGGAAAGGTATATGTATTGTGAGCGCATTCAGTATAAGGTAGGAAATCCAGTACCCGTTTAGAAGGTTGCCAACGAGTATAAAAGAATCTCTTAATCCTCTTGTCATAAATTCAAGCGATTTCAGCCCCTCAAGATACATTGCAAGGTGAAGCAATGGAACTAGAATTCCGATTGCAATAAATCCAATATAAGTTCTCCATTTCCTGAAGATTTTAAGCAGTTCAATCCGAATTAAAGTAAATATCATTTTGCACCTGAAGTGATACTTAAAAAATAATCCTCAAGGGATCTTACCGGGATAAGTGCATTTACCAGCACGCCATTTTCTACAAGATATTTATTCAACTCAGGAATTGTTTTCTGTTCGATACTTAGGATGAATTTATTTTCTGTAATTGATTCGATACTTTTATACCAAATCGTATTCTCCAAAATTTTTATTGCTGCTTCTGCATTTTCAACCTCAACAGTAACTTTTAGCGTACTTGAATTTAAAAGTTTACCAACCTCACCTTCGACAATCTTACTTCCTTTGTTAATTATGATCATCCGGTTCGCAACAAGTTCAATTTCTGAAAGAATGTGTGATGAAAGCAATATTGTTTTATTTTCTTCCTTACTAAGACGAATTATCAGATCCCTGATTTCTTTCATTCCCTGAGGATCAAGTCCGGTTGTTGGTTCGTCAAGAACAATCAGTTCCGGATTATGCAATAAGGCCTGTGCAATCCCGAGTCTTTGTTTCATCCCGTGAGAGTAGGTCTTTACTTTGCTTTTAGCACGGTCTTTAAGTCCAACCAATTCAAGTAGTTCCAAAATCCTTTTATGAGTTACCTCTTTTCCTGAGATTTTAGCTAATATTTCAAGGTTTTTGATTGCGGGAAGATATTGATAAAAATCAGGCTTTTCTACGATTGAACCAACATTGGCAAGGATTTCTTTACGGTTTTCAAGTAAAGTTTTTCCAAATATTTTTATCGTTCCGGAAGTTGGGGTGATAAGTGAAAGCATCATCCTTATCGTGGTACTTTTACCGGCACCATTTGGTCCGAGAAATCCAAATACATCGCCTCTGTTAACTGTCAGTTCTAACTCATTAACCGCAAGGACTTCCTTGAAGCGCTTTGTAAGCCCGTAAATTTCGATTACATTTTCTTTTGAATTCAATTATTTATCATTTCCAAACTATTTTGAAGCTATTTCAAAACTAATGTAAAATATTTTCTGGTTAAAGACATTTTATATGAGCGGTAATCACTTGTCTTAAAAAAAATTCTTTCAAATCAAAATTTAAATCACAAATCCGAAAAAATATTTTTTAAATTCAAGTGAAATTTAATTTGCAATTTTTAAAAATTATGACAAAGTTAGCATTGCCTTGTTGGAGCAAAAAAAAATTGAAAACCTGTGATGCTGTTTCTTCTTTAAAGAAGTTTTTACTTCCTTTAGTCTCCAACTCAAAAACCAATTTAATAGTTTTAGTGTTACTTAAAAATAATTACTAATAAAGTGAATATCCTTCTACTTTTAATAAATTTTTATTCTCTTAAAGATAACGAATCTAAAACCAGGAGAGCTTGATGCAAATAAAAAGACTGTTTACTGCGGCTGGTAAAGACCCTCTTTCATCAATCAAATTTGCAAAACGCAGATCTGAAATAAAAAATCCGGACGGAAGCGTAGTTTTCAAGATGGATGATGTATCCGTACCCGAAAGCTGGTCACAGGTAGCAACAGATATTCTTGCTCAAAAATATTTTAGAAAAGCCGGTATACCAAAACTTCTTATTAAAAATAATGAAGAAGGAATTCCGGAATGGTTACAACCTTCTGTAGCTGACAAGGAGAGACTTGACACCTTACCTGAAGATGACCGTTTCACGTCAGAACGTGATTCGCGACAGGTATTTCATAGATTAGCAGGATGCTGGACATACTGGGGCTGGAAAGGCAGATATTTTGATTCTGAAGAAGATGCCAAAGTTTTCTACGATGAACTTATGTATATGCTGGCTAATCAGTTTGCGGCGCCTAATAGTCCTCAATGGTTTAATACCGGTTTAAACTGGGCCTACGGAATTACAGGACCTTCCCAGGGGCATTATTACGTTGATTATCAAACCGGTGAACTGGTATCTTCAAATGATGCGTACACGCATCCACAGCCGCACGCCTGCTTTATTCAATCAGTGAGTGATGACCTCGTTAACGAGGGCGGAATAATGGATCTATGGGTGCGTGAAGCCAGATTATTTAAATATGGTTCCGGAACAGGTTCAAACTTTTCTAATTTAAGAGGAAATAATGAACCGCTCAGCGGCGGTGGAAAATCTTCCGGCTTAATGTCATTTCTGAAAATTGGTGATCGTTCAGCGGGTGCAATTAAATCCGGCGGAACTACAAGAAGAGCAGCAAAGATGGTTACACTCGATCTCGACCATCCTGATATCGAGGACTTCATAAACTGGAAAGTTGTTGAAGAACAAAAAGTGGCTTCGCTTGTTACAGGCTCTCATCTTGCTAACATTCATTTAAATAATATAATGACAGCTTGCCATGCAGAGCATCCCGAAAATGACAGATTTAATAAGCAGGTTAATCAAAAACTTAAATTCGCTGTGCTCGAAGCTCGTAAGGCAATGATCCCAAATAATTATATTGAACGAGTCATTCAGCTTGCTAAACAGGGCTTCAAGTCAATCGAATTCCCTGAATATGATACTGATTGGAATTCAGATTCTTATGCAACTGTTTCTGGACAGAATTCTAACAACTCAATCAGAGTTACAAATGATTTTATGAATGCTGTTCTTGATGACAAGGATTGGAATCTATATTGGAGAATTGAAAAGCGAAAAGCGAAAGCAGAAAGCCGTAATCCAAAACCTTGTAAAACTTTAAGGGCAAGAGACCTCTGGAATGATATTGCTTTTGCAGCATGGTCTTCTGCTGATCCGGGAATTCAATTTCACAGTACTATTAACGATTGGCACACTTGTCCGGAAAGCGGTGAAATCAAAGCATCGAATCCTTGCAGTGAGTATATGTTCCTTGACGATACGGCTTGTAATCTTGCATCAATGAACCTCATTAAGTTTTATAATCTGAAAGAAAAGAAATTTAGTGTTGATCAATATCGTCACGCAACAAGGATCTGGACTATTGTTTTAGAAATCAGCGTGACAATGGCACAATTCCCAAGCAGGAACATTGCCCAACTGAGTTATGAATATAGAACACTTGGATTAGGTTATGCAAATCTGGGAACGCTGCTTATGCTTCAGGGAATTCCTTATGATAGCAACGAAGGTTTTGCAATTTGCGGTGCGTTGACCGCAATAATGCATACGTCAGCTTACGCAGCATCAGCTGAGATGGCAAAGGAAATAGGCACTTTCCCTGGTTACAAGCAAAATAAAAAACATATGCTTCGGGTAATTCGTAATCACAAACGTGCTGCTTATAACGTACCTAATGAAGAATATGAAAATCTTAAAATTTATCCTGTCGGTATAAACCCAAAACATTGTCCTTCCGATCTTTTAAAGGCTGCAAGAGAAGATGCTGACAGAGCATTAGAACTCGGTGAACAATTTGGATTCAGGAATGCTCAGGTTACCGTAATTGCACCAACAGGTACAATCGGTCTTGTAATGGACTGCGATACAACAGGAGTTGAACCAGATTTTGCGCTGGTAAAGTTCAAAAAACTTGCCGGCGGTGGTTACTTTAAAATCATAAATCAATCGATTCCTCCTGCACTTGAAAGATTAGGATACAATAAAGATCAGATAACTGAAATTATTAAGTATGCTAATGGTCAAGGTACTCTTCAGGGTTGTCCTTACATCAATCCTGAATCATTAAAAGCAAAAGGATTTACCGAAGAAGCATTGGCCAAAATTGAGAAAACACTTCCATCAGTTTTTGAGATAAGCTTTGCATTTAACAAGTTTACCCTGGGTGATGACTTCATAATAAATAATCTTGAAATTGACGAGGACAAGTTTAACAGGTTCGACTTTAATCTTTTAGAAGAGATAGGATTTTCCAAACAGGAAATTGCATCCGCGAATGACTATGTTTGCGGGACGATGACTGTTGAAGGCGCTCCATTCCTCAAACACGAGCACTACCCTGTTTTCGATTGTGCCAACAAATGCGGAAAGAAAGGCACAAGATTCATTCGGGCAATGGCTCACATAAAAATGATGGCTGCTGCACAGCCTTTTATTTCCGGTGCAATTTCAAAAACAATCAACCTTCCAAACCAGTCAACTATTGAAGATGTCAAAGATGCTTATATGCAGTCGTGGAAGCTTGGCGTTAAAGCAAATGCACTTTACAGAGATGGTTCAAAATTATCACAGCCGTTAAATACACTCAGTGAAGAAGATATTGAAGCATTGATCGAAGACAAAGAGAAGAATGATATGGTTAAAGTCGCTGAGAGGATAATTCACCGATACATTGCTAAGAGAAGAAGATTACCGGACAGAAGATCGGGCTACACTCAGAAAGCAAAGATCAACGGTCAGTCGGTTTATATCAGAACCGGTGAATATGATAACGGACAGATAGGCGAAATATTTATAGACATGCACCGTGAAGGGGCCGCTTTCAGAAGCTTGCTTAACTGCTTCGCTATTTCTATTTCTCTTGGATTGCAGCACGGAGTTCCGCTTGAAGAGTTTGCTGACGCGTTTGTATTCACAAGGTTTGAACCCAGCGGAATTGTAACCGGAAACGAAAAAATCAAAATGGCTACTTCTGTTATTGATTATATTTTCAGAGAACTCGCAGTTACATACCTGAACAGATACGATCTTGCTCACATTGAACCTGAAGAAATTAAATCTAAAGCTTCTCCGGGTATTGTTAAAAAGTTTGCTGAGCCGGATTTTGTAAGTGAAGAAATAGTAAGTGAGAGACTGGTCGAGCTTGATAAAGATAATATTGATTCCTTCTCGACTTCCCCAACAAAGAGCCAAAACTCACATTTGAAACGCGATACACCAACCGCAACGAGTAAAAAAGCTGAAAAGAACACACAGGTAAAAATGGCAATTGAGAGAGGTTACACCGGGGATATTTGCACCGAGTGCCAGAGTATGACAATGGTTAGAAACGGAACATGCCTAAAATGTATGACCTGCGGTTCTACATCAGGATGCAGCTAAATTTACCCAACAATTAAAACTTAAAAGCCGTTCTCAAAAGGAACGGCTTTTTTATAGCATAATGGAATGTGTATAAGTTAAGGATTGTTAGATTACTACGATACATAACAGAATATGATCACTTTCACTAATTCAAAGAACTTTTAGGATTTCTTTCACATTAAATTTTTACGCCCTATTGACTTTTTACTTTTTCAAGCGGTTAGTTGCTTATAAACTGTAACTTAAACCAATAATTAAATTTAATGTTAAAAAATGCTGATTATAATTTGATAAATCTCTTCCTTTCTCATCATAAATTAATCCATACAGATATCTTAGTTTGATTCCACCATAAAAATTCCAATCAGTAGAGTTTTCACTTAATGGAGTTATCATATCTATTGTTGCACTTAGACCTATATTAAAAGATGCTAATCTATCCTCAAAATTTTCTTTGTCATAAAAGATATTTCTGTTCACAATTGAAAAGGAAGGACCAATGCCATAAAATAATATTTCACTTAATTCGTTTTTTAAAAGAATATCTATTATGTGAAAGGATAGAGAAGCATCAACGTAAGAAGTGCCAATATCAAAACCACTCGTTCTTACAAATTCTAATGCTCCATTATTTGCCGCATAAATAAATGAGTAGTCTAACTGAATATTATGATTAAATAGGTTCTGATTTAAATAACTCACTTCAATACCATAATTTAGAAGAAAATTACCATCATCTGTAATCTTCAATGGATTCTCTGAATTGTAAATAAATATTCCAACACTGGGTGAAAGTTTGAGTTGATTTTGCGCGATTAAATTTGAGAAGAAGATTACAATTATGAAAGCTATTTTTATTATATGCTTTTTCATTTTTTAATTAAAATCAACCTTCTTGTGGCTTCAAAATACGAATTATCATTTACCCCTCTTGCTGTGAGAGTATAAAAGTATATTCCTTCTGTGAGGCTAACAGTATTAACGGTAATTGAGTGCACACCAGCAAATTGTTGAGTATCTAAGAGGGTAAAAACAATAGTATTATATGAATTTTCTAATGTAAGTTTTACGTATGACTCAACTGGTAGGCTATAAGTTATACTTGGAGGATCTGAATCATAAGTATCTAAAACTGATGATTCACAGCCAACAAAAATTACAATGGTAAATAAAATCCAAAATGATTTATTCATAAAATATATCCTAATGAATTCAGTAACTAACTATTACTTGTCCTGATTCATAAAATTAACTACTGCGCTTTCTCCGTCAACCCATTATTCTCAAATCTTCTTGCACCCATATATGTTCTTGAGTAATAATCATAATCCAAAGCAGTGATTGTGACTCCCTTTTTGGTGCTTGCGTGTGCAAAAAGGTTGTCGCCAATGTATATGCCAACGTGTCCGGGTCTTACTCTTTTACGTGTGTTAAAAAAAACGAGGTCACCAAACTTTAAATCGTCATCAGATGATAAAACTTTTCCCTGGTTGTATTGAAGACGGGCAGATCTCTCAAGACTCACATTAAAAACAGCTTTATAAAGTGCTTGAGTGAATGCTGAACAATCTATTCCACTCTTCGTTGTGCCGCCGTATTTATATGGGGTTCCCAGGTATTTTATTATTTCCATCAGCATCTTTTCCCTGAGAGTTGTGTAGTCAAATCCAGGCACATCAATGTTAACATCATTCTGATTCGTGGCAAGCAGACTCGAAATATCAATATCAGGTTCTTCTGAAGGAAGTTCATCGGGATCTTTTAGGTCGAGGTTTAAATCAACAATCATAGAATCATCCTCTGACGTAAACCTGACTGCAGATTTTTTAGATTCTTCATCAGCGGATTTCTTACCAAACCTGACAGTATTACTTGAAGAGCAAGCGGAAATGATTAACAGGGAGAAAAGGAACAGGAATATTTTTGCACTGAGATTTCTCAATTTCACCCAAGATATTTTTTTAATTCTTTACTTCTGGTTGTATTCCTCAATCTGCGGATTGCTTTTTCTTTAATCTGTCTTACTCTTTCGCGGGTAAGGTTAAATTTTTCACCAATTTCTTCCAGAGTCAAAGGTTCATCAGCATCAAATCCAAAATAAAGCTTTATCACCTCCGCTTCACGTGCTGAAAGTTTTGCCAAAGCTCTTTCCACTTCCTCTTTAAGTGATTCTGACATCAATATAGTATCAGGTGACGGCTGGTCTTCATTTTTAAGCACATCCAGAAGCCGGTTTTCTTCACTCTGGTTAAATGGTGCATCCATTGAGACGTGTTTGGCCGATAAAGTCATAGCCTCTGAAACATCCTCAACGTTCATTTGAAGTTCCTCGGCAAGCTCTTCAGAACTGGGTTCTCTTTCAAATTCCTGTTCAAGATTACTGTAAGCTTTACCAATTCTGTTCAATGCACCAACACGGTTAAGAGGCAACCGAACAATTCGCGATTGCTCCGCAAGTGCCTGCATAATTGACTGGCGTATCCACCATACAGCATAAGAAATAAACTTAAATCCGCGGGTTTCATCAAACCTTCTTGCGGCTTTTATTAGTCCAAGATTTCCTTCATTAATTAAATCACCGAGAGAAAGTCCCTGGTTTTGATACTGTTTTGCCACACTGACAACAAACCTTAAATTTGCCTTGGTTAGCTTTTCCAGCGCTTCTGCATCACCCTGTCTTATTTTAATAGCAAGCTCAATTTCCTGCTCAGCAGTAAGTAACGTAACCTTCCCGATATCGTGGAAATATTTATCCAGCGACTGAGAATCACGATTTGTAAACTGCTTGGATATTTTCACGGCTTACTCTTTTTGAATTTTTCTGAATTAACAGAATCAACAATACCTACAATTGATGCGTCCACAGGAGCCATATCAACCGGCAGTGGAATAACTGCTTCAGAAGCAGTGATATAATAAACAACTTCTCCAGGACCGGAACCAACGGTATCAACAGCGATAATCGGATCACCTGTTTTTTCAAGTTCACCATTTAACGGCTGAACGATCATCAACTTAAAGCTGCTTAAACTCGGATGCTTTCTCGTAGCCCAGATATTCCCTATGACTTTTCCTAAAAACATTTTTGTTCAACTCACAATTAAAAATTATTTTTCTGATACATCAAGCTTATCTACAATTCCCATTATCACGGCATCAACAGGTTTATCTTTTGTAAAGCTTGTCATTCTAGATGAACTTCCTGTGGCAACAAGAACTACTTCACCTTCACCGGCACCAACACTGTCAACAGCAACAACAAAGCGTTCCTTCTCTTTCAAATCCAGGCTCAGTTCACGAACAATTAAAAATTTTGCGCCAACCAGATTTTCATCTTTTTTAGTTGACCAAACGGTTCCAATAACTCTTCCAAGAAACATTTATACTCCCACTTCTTGTGGATGAATGATTTTCAAATTTGTTTTTTTATACCGCTCACTGTTTAGTGTAACTATCGGTAATTTATTTATCAAAGAGACAACAGCAAATAATGCATCACGAACATTTTCAGTTTTGCCAGCAAAATCCGGGATACTCAATGCATATCTTGAATGTAATCCAAGAACCTTTAATGAATCCAAAACACTCCGGACTGATGATTTTTCATTATCATCCTTGCAAGCAGCCAGCAGTTCAGATGCATTCAGAACGGTTGTAAAACAAATACCTATCTGCATAAGATTCATTAAATAATTCTTCTTATTATTAGTCAGATAATCAACCAGCACATCGGTATCCAACAGATATTTAACCATTCGAAATACGCTCTTTGAAGTTGCTGTCCTTTAATTTCCCATTTGCCAGGATCAACTTTACGATTACCCAATCCGGTAAATCCTGAACTTCCTTGATTTTACTGAATAAATCTGTGTCTAACTCCAAATTTCTAATCTCTGGACCAGAAGATAATTTGATTTTCAGATTAACTTTTAATTTACCAGCACTCTTGAGCTCTTTGATTCCTTCTGCTAAAGAATTATCAGAGCCGCGATCATCTAAATCAATAAATAATTCTTCACTATTCATTCAGGAAACTAACGCCGTTAAGTTTGTTATCAACTTCAAAAAAATCAGCAACAGTTTTTCCAACATCTGAAAAAGTTTTTCTCAAGCCTAGATTTTTTCCTGCAACACCTTTCCAGAAGTAAAGCAGCGGAACATATTCCCTGCTGTGATCAGTGCTTGGTGTTGTCGGATCGTTTCCGTGATCAGCAGTAATCACGAGCCGGTCACTTTCATCCAGACTATTCAAAAAGCCTGGCAGAAACTGATCAAATTCAATTAACTTTTGAGCAAAACCTTTCGGATCATTTCTGTGTCCAAAATACACATCGAAATCTACAAGATTTGCAAAAATAAAGCTACCCT
>DATIJX010000057.1:0-2396 GCA_035478175.1 Ignavibacteriaceae bacterium | reverse complement strand
ATTTCCCAAAATTCTTTCTGAAAATCCCAAAGCAAAGCTGCTTATAGTCGGTGAGTTTTATGATGATCCGAAAGAATATTTTGAGCTGATTAAAAAGCTGAAGATTGAAGAACAGGTTAAAGTAATAAACCAGTTTGTGCCGAATGAAGATGTTGCGAAATATTACCAGGCTGCTGATGTGGTGATACTTCCCTATCGAAGTGCAACACAAAGCGGTATCCTGAATGTTGCTTACGGTTTTTATAAACCCGTTATTGTAACTGATGTTGGCGGGCTTGCAGAATTTGTTGATGAAGGAAAGACAGGTTTTGTAGTAAAACCAAATTCTCCTGCTGCAATTGTAGAGGGAGTTAATAAATTTCTCCTTTCCAGAGATAAAACTGATTTTAGTGAATATATACAAGCAAGAAACCGGAAGAATAGTTTTAATCAGTTGCCGGAAGTGTTTGAGAAAATAATAAATGAATGTAAGTAGGGACAGGTCGCGACCTGTCCCTACAATTTTATTTCATTTGAGTAGTACCATCTTCCTTGTTTGAACAAGATTACCAGATTTTCCGTCTTTGCTTTGCAAAGCCGAGACAAGCAACTGATAGAAGTAAACTCCACTCGGTAGTTCCCTGATTCCGGACAAGCCGGAATGACTGTTGAACTCTATCTCATAGCTGCCTGCTGGTATGTATTCGTTAACTAAAGTGGCTACTTCATTTCCAAGCACATCATACACTTTTAATGTTTGATGACTGCCGACTGCTGACTGCCAACTGATTTTTGTGCTTGGGTTGAATGGGTTCGGATAATTTTGATTGAGTGCGAAATCGCTTAATCCTTCTTCTCTTTCTACAGAAGGAAAATAAAATGCTTCAGTTCCGGTTTCCCACAAACCCACTGCAAAACCATTCCCCGGTCTTTGACCATTAAAAACTGACACACCTGGTATTGAATCATTGAAGAAAACATAAGTTCCTTGTTCCTGCCAATTTGATGAGTAGATATTAATCCGACTTGCACAGACAGGATACATTTCTGAATTATTATATCGAGTAGCAACAGCGGGATTTCCACCGGCAATTTCCTCCCCGCCGTTATAACTAAAAGCAACATAGAGATCAGTGTAGTAAACTGCTGCAGAATTTGGTCCGCCATCACCCGGATAAATATGATATGGGGTACTCCCACTACCAGTAAATTCAGGTCCTGTCCATACAACAATAACTCTCCATCCATCTGAAGAAACCATTACAGATGGATATGCATTACCGATTGCAGGGAATGGATAATAATCAGCTATCGAATGGCCGTAACCATCATCAGGTGATTCCAGTTCAATGGAAGTCACTGCAACCCATTCTCTGAAGTTGCTGTTCCAATATAAAACGGGAAACACTTCGGTAGTGTCCGTAGCTCCGGGAAGAATTCCTTCACCATACCCATTAAAAACTACGTGTGTAACACCATTATCATCAATAACTGAATTGCACTGACCAAAATTTGTAAAATAAGGTGCATAGTCTCTGTTAGATATTTGTCCATATTCAGGATTACTACCTGAACCTCTTCCAATAACTTCACCTTGCCAGGTTACTCCAAAATCTGTCGAAAAATATCTGTAAACTATATCAGGATTTCCTGTTAAGTATGCACCTTCAAAAGCTCCGACAATTGATAAAAATTGCCCATCTTGCGATGCCTGAATTGGCAACTCAGCAGGATAGATAACTTGCAGAAAATCCGGATCATTTTCGCCGATGCTTGTGTATTGCTGAAAACTTAATCCCAAGTCAGTTGATTTATGAATTTTAAGATCTGTAGTCGAGAGCCAAATAGTTCCATCGTTGGAATAGTAAAAAGAACCATAATGAGCAAAAGCACCATTAGTATTAAAATAATCAACTTGCAAAGTATTAATATCAATCAATGCCCAGTTAAGCTCATTCAAACTGGAAGCAAGAACTAAAATATTATTAGCGAATGGTCCATTCGAACAATATTGCAAGGATAAAGCACCTCCCGAAGTTGAATCAAACAAAATCATTGAGTTTTCAGTACCAAATTTTACGTATGAGAATATAACACTACTCACACCGGGAGAACTTAGAGTCTGTCTGCCAACCATTACCGGGTCATCTCGTTCTCCACTGCCATCGAAATCAACAAGATCAAATGTTCTCAATGCCGAATTATTATATAAATAGTCATATCCAGATTGAAGCATTTCGTAACCGGATAATCTTTGCTGAGCATAAAAATAGTTGGTAAACAGAAGAGTAATTAGTATCAGAAGCGATGGTAAATATTTAGTTTTCATTTCACTACTCCTTTTTTTTGGTTATTTACTTTAAAGAACTTAAAAAGAAAATTTGGAAAAATCAACCGGGCAAAAAAAAGCCCTGAAA
>DATIJX010000056.1:0-6816 GCA_035478175.1 Ignavibacteriaceae bacterium | reverse complement strand
GGCAGTTGTGCTGACCTAACATATCTCGCAATAAATGAATTTGGATTTATTTGAGCAGTTACATTTACAAAGTATAAATATTCTTCCTGAACCTGGTTGAGTTTTTCTTTCGTAGTTTGATAATAATCATCTTCTATGGGATATCGGGCAAGTATTAGCTGAAGCAGTTCTGTTTTTGTTTTATAGTCTTTATTAAGCTTTACAAACTCATAATAAATTTTGTTTTCTTCTGATTGAATTATTTTTGTTTCTGCCAAGGTGTTGTCTGCATCAGTTTCAATTTCTATATCTTCATTATCATAAATAAAGTCAATTCTTCTATTATTGTCGAAAGATAATCTGTAGAATCCTGAGTGCTGCTGGTTTAAGTTGAATTTAAATATTCCTTTTGATACAATTGATAATGAATCAACAAATGTCTGAATTTCTCCCGATAAGGAATAAAGTATTGCTTTCTCGCTGTGGAGATTTTCAACCATGATATTAATCTTCTGTGGTAGACTTGTAGATGAACCAAGCAGAAAAAATAATATCAGAGTTAAAAATTTCATTCCGAACTAATTTTTAATGCAGCGAACACTAAAACCATAGGTAGCAACAGGTGACCGAAATGGAGAAAAGTCCGGCCTATCATCCCACAGGTAAATGCGGTAGACATAACTGTCGCTTACTCGTAATGATGAACTCCAAAAATGCCCACGCATTAATAGGTGCATAAAAGATGAGCTGGTTTCCTTATTTCCAGCTAATAAAGCAGAAAATCCACTAGTGTTTGTTCCTGCACCAGACCCAGAACCTTGCCCGATAGCTTTTATCGCGTTCCCATTGCCACCAACTACCGAATATAGATCATTAAACTCAACTTCTGTTGGTATGTGCCACCCCTCGGGACAAATGCCTTGCGCTCCTTCTGTCTGTACATATTGCATTGCTTCATTCCATTGGTATAAACCGCCGTATGTATCACAATTAGCCGGATTATTGCCATAGCAGTATTTTTCAATTATGCTATCATTTGTAGAGTGGATGGTGCTGTTTATCATAGTTCCAACATCAAGATTTTCTTTTAACCAGCATTGGTTACCAATCAAAACTGTGTTATAGTCTTTTCCGCCATAATTAACTTTACTTGCGCCGCAAATAAAAATAGACATTGAATCCAGATCAGAAATACTGACAACATTTGTACTGTCATTGGGATAATATAATGTTAGTGTTTTATGCTGAGCTGAGAGTATGCTCATCATTGAAAGTATAACTGTTAAGTAAAATATTTTTTTCATTTTAATTTTCCTTTAAAACTATTTAATCATCAACATTTTTATTGATTTGATAAAATTACTCCCACTCATTGTGCAGATATAAACACCGCTTGAGAGGTTAACTCCATCAAATGTAACTAAATAACTTCCAGCTTTTTTCTCCTCGTTAACGAGTGCTGCAATTTCACTTCCTACTATGTCATATACCTTTATAGTTACAAAACCATCACGAGGTAAATTATAGGTTATATGAGTTGCGGGGTTAAATGGATTCGGGAAGTTCTGCTTCAGCTCAAATTGTACAGGAGCTGCGATATCAACAGAAACAATATCACTGTATTGGAATTTTCCATCAGTGTCAATTTGTTTTAGTCTGTATTGGAAACTTGTCCCTTCTAAAGGTGTGTCAGTAAAAGCATAATGCTTTGGTGAGTTGGAATTACCATATCCTTGAACAAATCCAATCTTTTTCCACCCTTCTTGAACGGGCATATTCGAAGACGAAGCCCTCTCTACTTCGAAGCCATAATTACTCACCTCAGTTTCCGTTCGCCACATCAGAATAATTGAATTGCCATTAACTACGGCAGTGAAAGATGACAACTCAACCGGTAGCGGTTCACCTTGCAGAGTGCTGTCGAGTGTCATTTTTTTGATGTCAGCAAGATTCTCGGATGCAGTGGTCCCATCAGCAAGATGAAAATTTATCTGCTGACCGTTGGTGCTTAAAGTAATTTTTTTTAGCGAGCCGATTGGAGAATTTTTATAAGATCCATCGTTGAACAGAACATTGAGGTAAGATTGTGAGAATAACTGAATTGAAAAAAGGAGAAACCAGCATATAAGAGTTTTCATATCCCCATCCGATATTGTTTAAAGAAATATTTCATTTCTCAATTATGTCGCTGAAATATTTTTAATAATCAGCAAATCAAAATTATGTAAAAAGTTGACCAACAACACAATTAGATTGTCGGCGATAATTTTATAAGGCAATTTTTTAATTGCCCTTTGTCAAACAATCTGTTGGCTTTTTATTACCAACCGAAAAATAGTCACAAAGCATACCATCATATTCAAAAACTTTAATTACTGATTTAAATGTTTTTTTTAAAACATATTGAGTCCAACTTTTCGAAGTAATAGATATTATTCACAGCTAAATTTCGTTTCTTCGATCACTTTTCAACTCAACTTTATTTTCGGTTGTTACATGGCAGTAAATAGTTACTGCCACTTTTGTCGTTTTTTGTAATAATTACAACAACAAAACAATTCAAATCATAACATCTTCAAAATGCAATCGAAAGTAGTTTCATTATGAAATAAACAGGTGGCACTATACTTGTCTTTTTCATAGACAAAAAAAGTAATCAATCGGAGCAAAATAAAATGGGAATTACCGAATTAATCGTTATCGCTTTCTTAGCAGTACTTGGTTTTTTAGCATACAATAATTCAAAAAAAGTAGCACGGGAATTAAGAAGACTGGGCGCGGATAAATAGTAGCACTAAAAAAATAGGGGATAAGAGAGTTCGAACCCAATCAGGTTTGTTCTCTCTTTTTTTTATTAATCACTTCTACCTTGTTGCCAATTCCTGCAATAACTATATCAGCGATATTATAAAATAAACCAGTCTCAACAACGCCTGCAAACTTCTTTAACTTTGTATCAAGACCAGCAGGATCTTCAATTTTCTCTATCCTTAAATCGACTAAGTGATTATTATTATCTGTGATGAATCGCATACTCCCTGTTAGACGAAACGTAGGTTTATATCCCTGGCTTTCTAATTTAACACATAGATGAGTGCTGCCGAATTGAACCACTTCGATAGGTAATGGAAATTTACCAAGTGTTTTTACAAGCTTTGTAGAATCAACAATCCAGATATTTTTCTTTGAATTGGAAGCAATTATTTTTTCATAAAGTAAAGCACCGCCGCCCCCTTTTATTCCATTTAAATTCTCATCAACTTCGTCGGCACCATCAATAGTCAGGTCAATTTCATCAACTTCGCTAAGCATTGAAATTTTTATACCCAGTGAAGTAGCAAGTTTTGTGGTAGCTGCAGAAGTTGAAACTGCTGTGATATTCAATCCTGCTTTTACTCTCTGCGATAATTTATTGAGCATAAATACGACGGTTGAGCCTGTTCCAAGACCGACTATCATACCATCTTCTATATAATCAACAGCATGTTCTGCGGCAATTTTCTTTTCGTTCATAATTAAACCGGAAATTGTGAAAATGTTCAAATGAAAAATCATTTATTTATTTTTACCAAGCAAATTTTAAAAGGAGAATAATTATGCACCACTTTGACCCATCTACTGAAATTCAGGATTATCTGGTTTTTGGAGAATACGGCGATGTTAATCCTTCAATAACCGATTCATCGACATATACTTTTTTGAGTCCCGAAAAAATGAAAGAGCTTTTCGACCACGAAGTTGAAGGTTGCTTTCTTTATTCGCGACATTGGAATCCAACGAATAAACATTTAGCTGATGCACTTGCCAGACTTGAAGACAGCGAAGCAGCGCTTGTAACCGGCTCCGGAATGGCTGCAATTGTCTGCTCAGTTCTGCAAGTTTGCAGTGCTGGTGATGAGATTATTTCAAGCCGCACTATTTATGGAGGCACTTATGCCTTCTTCAAAAATCTTCTGCCGAGATTTGGCATTAGTGTAAAGTTTGTTAATACAACGGACCTTGATGCAGTAAAAAAAGCAATTACTAAAAAAACAAAAATTATTTATTGTGAATCGGTGAGCAATCCTCTTCTGGAAATAGCTGATCTCCCAAAGTTGAGTGAAATTGCAAATGCTCACAACATAAAGCTTATGGTTGATAATACTTTCAGCCCGATATTTATTAGTCCGATACGTCTTGGCGCACATATAGTAATCCACAGCCTGACAAAATTTATTAACGGCACAAGCGATTGTGTTGCGGGTTGTGTTTGCAGCAGCAGAGAATTCATAAATCAGATGATGGATATAAATTCCGGTACTGCAATGCTGCTTGGTCCTGTTTTAGATAGCCACAGGGCGGCAAGCATTTTGAAAAATCTTCATTCACTTCATATAAGAATAGAAAAGCACAGTAAAAATGCTCTTTACCTCGCAGAAAATTTTGAAAGACTTGGACTGAAGGTTTACTATCCGGGCTTGCCTTCGCATAATGGGCATAAACTCTTAAAAGAATTAATGAACGATGGATTTGGGTTTGGCGGTATGCTGGCAATTGATGCCGGTGATGAAAAAACCGCTGATGCGTTTATGAAGAGAATGCAGGATGAAAAAGTTGGATATCTTGCTGTTAGTCTTGGTTACTTTAAAACTTTATTCAGTTCTCCGGGACACAGCACTTCATCTGAAATTCCGAAAGAAGAGCAACTTAAAATGGGTTTGAGCGAAGGGCTTGTTAGAATCTCAATTGGATTGGATAACAACATTCATAAAACATTTGAACGAATAAAGAAGTGTTTGGTTGATGTCGGGCTTGTGAAGGCTTAGTGTTTCTCAGTGATCTCGGTGCCTTAGTGGTTATCTGGTAATCATTTTTTTATGCATAAATAAATTCGGGATAATTTTCTGATCTAATGAATAGAAATGTAAAGCGAATAGTCGTAATTCTGATAATCTTAATTCTGCTTCCGGCAGCATTCCTTACTATTAATGAAATTGTATCTCTAAATCAGAACGAGGAGGTAATCAACCGAATTTATTCCAACCAGCTTGATGCAATTCTTTATTCCGTTAACCAGTATTCTGAAGATGTGGTAAGCAGCTGGGCAAGCAGAATTGATTTGTTCCTCGATGAAATTCCAAAATTAAAAGCTGGTGAAACCTCAGCAGTTATTGATAGCTTCTACAGCCAGATGCCTTCACTGTTTGCGGTATTTGTTGCAGATAGCATTCATGACGAACTTATTGAGATTCCCGGCTGGAATGAAAAAGATGATTTCATTTCTGTTGATCTCAAGCAACTCAATTCACGAATTATTAATCTGCTAGTTAAAAACGAGAGTCTCATTGAAAGGCTTTACACTTACAAGCAGGCAGGCTACAGAAAGCTTGAGCCTGTCGAAACTGATTCGACTGAGGGCGGTTCAATTCTATTATTCATCGAGGAAACACCACAGGGAACAAACAGGATAACTGGAATGGTGATTGACCCCAAAGAATTTACTTATAGGATACTCTCTCCTAAAATTCAGGAAATTGCTCAGAGAGAGTTTGTAATTTCAGTATTCAATCGTGCCGAGAATTTTCAATTCAATTCATCAAGGGATTTTAAGGTTGGAGAAGTACAGCAATCAAAATCATTGTGGATATTTCCAAACTATGAAATAGGTATCTCCCTGGTTGGACAAACTATTGAAGATCTTGTTCAGCAGAGAGCGATAACAAATCTTTTGCTTATCGGTTTACTAACCATTGTTTTAATTCTTGGCGTTTGGATTGTTTACAGGAATATTAAAAAGGAAGTTGAGCTTGCACAGATAAAATCTGATTTCGTTTCGAATGTTTCTCACGAGCTTAGAACTCCGCTTTCGCTAATAAGTATGTTCTCTGAAACCTTGGAAATGGATAGAGTCAAAACCGATGAGAAGAAAAAAGAGTATTATTCAATCATCAGTCAGGAGGCGAACAGGCTCAGTAAGATTGTAAATTCAATACTTAACTTCTCAAAGATGGAAGCAGGGAAGCGTCAATATAACTTTGTTGATAGTTACTTAAATGACGTTGCTGAAAATGTTTACCGATCCTACAAATTTCATCTGGAACAAAAAGGCTTTACTTTTAATATTGTGAAAGATGAAACAATCCCAATAATTAAGATTGATGAAGAGGCAGTTTCAGAAGCGATCGTTAATCTTGTTGATAACGCTGTTAAATACAGCGATAAAGAAAAGACAATAACTATTCGCACCGGTCAGGAAAATAATTATGCTTTTGTTGAAGTTGAGGATAAAGGAATTGGAATCTCTGAAAAGGATCAGAAGAAAGTGTTTGAAAAGTTTTTCAGAGTAAGTGCGGGGAATGTGCATAATGTAAAAGGATCTGGAATAGGTTTAAGCATTGTAAAGCATATTGTTGATGCTCACAAAGGAACAATTGAATTGAATAGTGAAGTAAATAAAGGAAGTAAGTTTCGTTTAGTATTCCCTTTAAATTTATAAACAAGACTGTAATGTCATTCCGGCGACCCGCCAATTGGCGGGGAGTCCGGAATCTGTGACCAAAGAATGCCACTCAGATTCTGGACCCGTCTTCTCCGCCTTTGGCGGATACGACGAGGCAAGCAAGTCCGTCAGGACTCCGTCCAGCCGGGACGAGCCAGAATGACAGCGACAAAAGTTCGTAGCTCAGGACTCCAGTCCTGAGTTTTAATTACAAATTATTTTTTGAGAAAGATAATGATCAAAATTCTTATAGTCGAAGACGAACCAAATATGCGAATGGGCTTACGCGATAATCTCGAATTCGAAGGTTTTGAAGTGAGCGTTGCTGAAGATGGTGAAAAAGGTTTGAAGATGATTCG
>DATIJX010000055.1:0-16732 GCA_035478175.1 Ignavibacteriaceae bacterium | reverse complement strand
TATGAACTCTCCCTCGCTGCTTTTTATTTCTCTTCGATTTATTTCTGTTCTTCTTAGTTCCATTTTCTCCTCAGGCTTTTTATTAAATTTAATATCCTGAGGGGACAGTTGGCACTATTTTAAAAGAATCATCTTCTTTGTTTCCGAATATTGACCTGCCTTCAATTGATAAAAATAAATTCCACTTGGAAGAGTCGCAGCGTTGAACTCAACTTCATATTCTCCGGCAGATTTTTCTTCGTTAACGAGTGTTGCAACTTCTCTTCCCAAAAGGTCATAAACTTTAAGTGTTACAAATTGCCTACTGCCAATTGCATACTGCAGACTGGTTGTCGGGTTAAACGGGTTGGGGTAGTTTTGTGAGAGTGAAAACTTATTAACAAACGGAATCTCTACTTCTACTATTTGCGAATACTCAAACGTACCATCATAATCAATTTGTTTAAGTTTGTATTGATACTTGCCCGGCTTAACATCGTTATCAGTAAATGAGTAATGCTGAGTTTCTGTTGTTGTTCCGTGACCGGGAACAAATCCAATTTCTTTTTAATCATCGTTGTCATTCTGAGTGAATCGAAGAATCTCAAAACCAGAATTATTTGTTTCCGTTGCAGTTGTCCAATTTAATTCTAACTTGCTTTCAAGAAACTCTGCAGTGAATGAAATCAGTTCAGCTGGAATACCCCCATTAATTGAATAAAGAATTAATTCATAACTACCCGCTATCCAAAGTTCATCCGTCTCGCAATGTGCAATTGATTTTAATCCATTGTAGAAATCAACTTCATTTAAACTCCAATTATTACCACCATTCGTGCTATACCAAATATCTCCTCCTGAACCGACTGCCCAACCATAATTTTCATTTTTGAAATAGATGTCATTGAAATTATAACTCTGACTTGGAATTTGGAGTTGTTCAGTCCATGTAATTCCGCCGTCAGTTGTTTTAAAAATACTTGCTGCACCTCCACTAGCGCCATCGGCTAACCATCCAATAGACTCATTTAAAAAGAAAACAGAATTAAAAAATTGTACACCAGGAACGGTTGAAGGTTGCCAACTTAATCCTCCATCTGTTGTTTTAATAAGTGTACTATAAGAACCACCTGCCCAACCATAATTTGTATCCAGGAAAAAAATTGTATGGAGCCAGCCAGTAGTTCCAGTATTTAATTGAGACCAATTTTGACCACCATTTGTAGTCTTTAACATAATGCCGGTATTTCCTGCAACCCAACCTGTGTCGGCATTGATAAAATGAATCGACCTAAGAGGTATTGATACTCCACTATTTTGCAGTGTCCAGGTATTTCCACCATCACTAGAGTGATATATAGTACCATAGTGTCCTGAAGTCCAGGCGTTTTGCGAATCTGGGTACGTAACTGAATAAAGATGCCCAGATGAAGGAAAGTAAGCTGATAACTCCCAATTTTGTCCACCATTTGTTGTGTGAATTATTTTACCGCCAAGACTCACAGCTATTCCACAATATCGATTTGCAAAATCAATAGAATTAAGATGATAATGATCTCCATCGGATATTCTTATCCAATCTTGCCCGGCATTTGTAGTTTTTAAAATTGATCCGGCTCCTCCAACTGTCCAACCATAATTTTGTCCTATAAGAGAAATCGAAGAAACTCCCGCATCTTGTAGAACATTACTCCAACTAGTACCTGCATTTGTAGTTTTTAAAATATCTACACCAATCGTATAACCAGTCTGAGAATCAGCAAATTTAATATCATAATAACGCTTTCCCGTAAAATTGTTATTCCAAGTAATACCGCCGTTTGTTGTTTTCCAAATATACCCCTCATCACCTGATATCAAGCCGTCTGTCCCAGCTGCAAATCCGATTGACGAAGTTGTGAAAAAAATTGTTTGTAGATCAGGGATGTTAGATTGAGGATACTCTTCCCAATATAATCCTCCTTTAGTAGTTCTCAAAATAATTGTAGGGTTATCAAATAGATCACTTGCGATTGCCCAACCTGTTTGTTCACTTAAGAAAAATAATGAACGTATATCATAATTTGAATTCCAAAATTGTTGAGTCCAGCTTAATCCATTGTCCGTAGTTTTATATATGTTTTCGTAACCAGCTACCCATCCAATAGTACCATTTATGAAAAACATGTCCCAGTAGGAGCCGTCTTCTAAGTCAGTAATAATAAACCAAGAATCTCCTGAGTCAGTTGTTTTAAAAATTCTACCGTAAAATTCCAATATCCAACCAGTGTTTTCATCGATAAATTCAACGTCTTTTAAATAAGAATAATATCCGACATCTTTTCTAACCCAAGAATTTCCCGAATCTGTAGTCTTTAATACAATTGATTCATCACCCACAGCAAATCCAGTTGTTTCATTAACAAACTTTACAGACACCAAACCATTCCCAGGAGGATTGGGATGTTGCCATTCCCACTGTGCAGGTACACTAATCGAAATAATAAAAATCAGGAAAGATATTTTAAGGGCTCGCATTTTACGCTCCATTAAATGTTAAACTCACCTGAAACTTAAAAAATTAATTTGAGAAAGGCGAGAGCTATTATTTTAGTCGTAGCTCATCCTGACAAGTCGGGACAGTCCTGAGAATGTAGGAGCTCAGTTCTGGAGAACTGAGCTACGGGAATTTTTATCCGTCAAATCAAAAAAAATCTTTATATTTGACTTCAATTTTCATAGAAAAGTAACATTTAATGCAGAAAGTATTCATAAATAAACTTAAAGACTTCGTCGGTCAGGAAGTAACACTTCAAGGCTGGCTTTTCAATAAACGTTCAAGCGGAAAAATCAGGTTTGTAATTTTAAGAGACGGAACTGGATATGTGCAATGTGTATTCTTCAAAGGAAATGTATCAGAGGAAACATTTGATTTAGCGGATAAGATCGGTCAGGAATCATCGATAATCGTTACCGGCAAAGTTAAAGAAGATCCAAAACAAGTTGGTGGATTTGAATTAGATGCTACAGGCTTAGTTGTAATTCAGAATGCAAAAGATTATCCCATTACACCTAAAGAGCATGGAACGGAATTTCTTCTCGATCATCGTCATTTATGGCTGCGTTCAAAAAAACAGGTTGCGATAATGAGAATTCGTCATCGCATAATAAAAGCTATCAGAGATTTTTTTGATGAACGCGATTTTGTTTTGATGGATCCTCCAATCCTGACTCCGAATGCTGTTGAAGGAACGTCAACATTATTTGAAACTCCGTACTTCGATCTTGGAAATGCATATTTAACTCAGTCGGGACAGCTTTACGCTGAAGCCGGTGCAATGGCTCACGGTAAAGTTTATACTTTTGGTCCGACTTTCAGAGCTGAGAAATCCAAAACAAAAAGACATCTGACAGAATTCTGGATGTGCGAACCTGAAGTTGCTTTTGCTGATTTGAATGATGATATGGATTTAGCTGAATCGATGCTTGAATACATCGTTCAAACAATCTTAAAGGAAAGAGCAGAGGAATTGAAAATACTTGAACGCGATACTTCCAAATTAGAAAAAGTTGTTCGTCCATTTCCGAGAATCAGTTATGACGAAGCTGTTGAAATTCTTCATAAGAACGGAGTAAACTTTGAATGGGGAAATGATTTCGGCGCACCGGATGAAGCGGTTATCGTTCAGCAATTCGATAGACCTGTAATGGTACATCGTTATCCTGCTGAAGTAAAAGCTTTTTATATGAAACGCGATCCAGAAAATCCAAAAGTAGCATTGGCTGTTGATGTTCTTGCGCCTGAAGGTTATGGTGAAATAATCGGTGGAAGTCAAAGAGAAGATAGTCTTGATGAATTACTCAGCAGAATAAAAGAGCACAATCTTCCCCAGGAAGTTTTTGAGTGGTATCTTGATCTTAGAAGATACGGTACGGTTCCTCACGCTGGATTTGGAATTGGACTTGAAAGAACGGTTAGCTGGATTTGCGGACTCGATCATTTGAGAGAAGCAATTCCGTTCCCGAGGATGATTTATAGGAATACTCCGTAAACGATGGAAGATGTTAGATGGAAGATGGGAAATGGAATATGTTTGATGGAAATTTTGCATTTTAAATTTTAGTTAAATGAATCCTAAAACTGAGGAGTTACTAAAAAGGACGTTTGAGTTTGGTATTAGGTGTTTACTGTTTCTCGAAACGTTGCCGAAAACTAAAGTAAATGCAGTAATAACTTATCAATTAGCTAAAGCTGCTACATCAATCGGATCAAATTATGAAGAAGCGCAAGCTGCGGAATCATCGAAGGATTTCATTCATAAGATAGGCATTGTCCTAAAAGAATCGCGTGAAAGTAACTACTGGTTAAGAGTTCTCGATGCAATACTGAAAGAAGATTTTAAGGATTCTGATTTTAAAATACTTTTAATAGAGAGTTTTGACTTTAAAAAGATTTTTACTTCAATTAAATTAACAGCGTCGCAAAATATAAAAAAGCAGAATTGACTTAAATGGTTATATACATCTTCCATTTTACATCAACCATCTTCCATATTAAGGGACAATGACTTTAGAAATAGTTCTCTTTATACTCTTCGCTTCTATTTGTGCAGTTTCTGCCGTGCTGATGATCACTCGTCCGAATCCTGTACTCTCTGCATTATTCCTGGTTCTAAATTTTTGTTCACTTGCCGGATTATATTTAATCCTCAATGCTCAGTTTATTGCGGTTGCTCAGATAATTGTATATGCCGGTGCGATAATGGTTTTCTTCCTGTTTGTAATCATGCTTTTAAATCCTGAAAAAGAAAAGAGATTTTTTGAACACAATACCAAGATTCGAATTTTTATTGTTGCGATTGTTGCTTTAATTCTTGTGCAGATTGTTTATATAATATTTCTATCAAGTCCTTCTGAAGTAATTACAAGGGAAGCCGCAAGAAGTGTTGAGACGGGAACCGTTGAAAATATCGGAAGAGAAATGTTCACAAATTACGTATTGCCTTTTGAAGCTGCCGGCTATTTGTTACTTGCCGCAACAATCGGTGCATTGGTTATTGCAAAAAAGAAATTTGAATGAGCTATGCAGATACCAATTGAATATTATTTAATATTAAGCGCGTTTATGTTTACTGTTGGAATTGTAGGCGTATTAACCCGCAGAAATGCAATCGTCGTTTTTATGTGCATTGAGTTGATGTTGAACTCAGCAAATCTTACGTTGATTACATATTCGTCTTATTTAGGTGATGTAGCCGGACAACTCTTTGTCTTCTTTGTAATGTCAGTAGCAGCAGCAGAAGCAGCTGTGGGCTTAGCAATAATTATTGCTATTTACAGAAATAAGCTTACAGTTAATATTGACGAAATAAATATTCTAAAATGGTAAACCTCCTGCGATGATTGATTTAATTTATCTTACAGTTCTCCTCCCTTTGCTGGGATTTTTATTTAATGGATTGGTCGGTCCAAAAATAAAAAGCGAGAAGATAATAGGCATTGTTGGTAGCGGTGCAATTGGATTATCGTTCATCATAGTTGTTGGTGCCTTCTTTGAAACTCTTGCTCTCCCTGTTGATCAGCGTTTAAATATCGTTACACTTTTTCAGTGGATTGCTGTTGCCGGATTAAATATTAGTTTTTCTTACCAGGTAGATCAGCTTTCTTTAGTAATGTCGCTGATTGTAACAGGCGTTGGCTTTATCATTCACGTTTACTCAATAGGGTATATGCATGGTGATAAAAGTTTCTGGAGGTTTTTCGCATATATGAATCTTTTCATCTTTGCGATGATGAATCTCGTACTTGCCGATAATTTTCTTCTTCTTTTTCTTGGATGGGAAGGTGTTGGTTTATGTTCATACCTGCTGATAGGTTTTTGGTATGACAGAAAATTTGAAAAGAGCACAACTTCCGCCGCAGGATTAAAAGCATTCGTCGTCAACAGAATTGGTGACTTCGGATTCCTTCTCGGAATGTTTTTAATCTACTCTACTTTCGGAACATTAGTTTTTACTGATGTCTTTTCGCGTGCAGTTTCCTTCGCGGTTCCTGAACACATATTCGTTTTAATAGCTATCTTTTTATTTATCGGAGCTACTGGTAAGTCTGCACAGATTCCATTATTAGTCTGGCTTCCTGATGCAATGGCTGGTCCAACTCCTGTATCAGCACTCATCCATGCCGCAACTATGGTTACTGCTGGTGTTTATATGGTTGCACGATGCAGTATTATTTACGCTTCTGCCCCAGCCGCGATGATGGTTGTCGCAGTTATCGGTGTGTTCACGGCATTCTTCGCTGCTACAATCGGACTTGTTCAGAATGATATTAAAAAAGTTCTTGCTTACTCGACTGTAAGTCAACTTGGATATATGTTTCTTGCTTTAGGTGCAGGTGCATTCTCTGCAGGAATTTTTCATGTTATGACTCACGCATTCTTTAAAGCCCTACTCTTTCTTGGAGCAGGATCAGTTATTCATTCCATGCACGAACAGCAGGACATAAGGCATTATGGTGGATTGAAAAAATATATGCCGCTCACTTATGGAACTTTCCTTGTTGCAGCCGTAGCGATTTCTGGTATTCCACCGCTCTCGGGATTTTTCAGTAAAGATGAGATACTCTGGTATTCCTTTACAAATCTTGGATTTGTTTTCTGGTTGATCGGGCTGCTCACTGCTATAATGACTGCTTTTTATATGTTCAGACTTTATTTCATGACTTTTGAAGGAAAAGAAAGATTCTCCGCCAAAGGCGGATCCGCCTCCGGAGGAGATTCTCATAAGACAAACCCCCACGAATCACCAAAGCTGATGACAATTCCATTAATTGTTCTGGCAGTACTTTCTGCTATTGGTGGATTCATTGGTATACCTGAAATATTTTCTGGCGATCACGGAAATCTGTTCCATAGCTGGCTTGCACCTGTTTTCAAAACTGCTGAAATGAAATTGATGCATTTTGGTGGTCACTCACACTTTGAAGAATTATTGCTGATGATAATTTCTGTAGTTGCCGCAGCCGGTGCAATCTTTTATGCAAGATATGTTTATTTGAAAAAACCTGAAGTTGCGGAAAAAACTGCTTCAAGATTCAAAGGTGCGTACAACATATTACTCAATAAATATTTCCTGGACGAAGCATACGATGCAACTGTAATCAACCCGATAGTTAAAGGTTCTGAAAATTTTCTCTGGAAGATTGCTGATAATAAATTAATTGATGGTTTGATTAATGGCTTGGCTAAAATAGTTGATAAAATTTCCGGTTCGATTAAAAAAATTCAAACTGGTATTGCACAATCTTATGCGCTGGTTATGGTCTTGGGAATATTAATTGCTCTTTTCTGGATAATTATGAGCTACTCATAAATGGAACAATCATACTTATTGACATATCTTCTCGCAGTTCCGATTATCGGTTCGCTTCTTCTTCTTTTCATTAATAAAGAAAAAGCAAAACTGATTAAAAATGTCGGATTGATCGTTTCACTTATTGCTTTCATTATCTCGTTGATTATCTATTTTGATTTTAATGATCAGTCTAGTGATTTTCAGTTTGTACATAAATTCAACTGGATATCAGATCTTAATATCAGCTATCACGTTGGTATTGATGGATTGTCAATGCTTTTGGTTCTTCTAACAACTTTCCTCACACCACTAACTCTGATCTCAAGCTGGAGCAGTATAAAACACAAAGTAAAAGAGTTTACTTTCTTTATGCTTTTTCTGGAGTTAGGAATGCTTGGCGTGTTTGTTTCCCTGGATATGTTTTTGTTTTATGTTTTCTGGGAAGCAATGCTTATCCCGATGTATTTTATAATTGGAATCTGGGGCGGTGAAAGAAGAATTTATGCATCGATCAAGTTCTTTATTTATACGATGGCTGGCAGTTTGCTTATGTTGGTTGCTATAATCTGGCTTGTAGTTTACTCCGCAGAAATGCTCGGAGGATTTACAACAAACTTGCTTGATCTTTATAGAACAGGTCCAACCATTGACACAACAATCCAGGGATTTTTATTTCTTGCATTCGCATTAAGCTTTGCAATTAAGGTCCCTCTGTTTCCATTTCACACGTGGTTACCAGATGCACACGTTGAAGCACCAACAGCAGGCAGCGTAATTCTTGCCGGCGTTCTGCTGAAAATGGGAACGTATGGTTTTTTAAGATTTAATCTTCCATTATTCCCGCAAGCATCACTTGATTATGCAGGTTTAATATCTGTGCTTGCTGTCATTGGAATTATCTATGGTGCACTAGTTGCAATGGTACAAACAGATATGAAAAAGTTGGTTGCATACTCATCAGTTTCTCACTTAGGCTTTGTAATTCTTGGAATATTTGCTCTAAACCAGGAAGCGGTACAGGGTGCGGTTATACAAATGATCAATCACGGTTTATCAACTGGGGCACTCTTCCTTTTAGTTGGAATGATTTACGAAAGAACGCACACAAGAAAAATTGCAGACTATGGCGGTATCGCGAAAGTAGTTCCATTCTTCTCTTTTGCATTATTATTTACCTCACTCTCTTCAATCGGATTACCCGGATTAAATGGTTTCATTGGCGAGTTTTTAATTCTTACCGGTGCATTCAAGTCAACCGTACTTGGCAGTTGGTGGTTTACAATTTTTGCTGCAACGGGGGTAATCTTCGCTGCTGTTTACTTGCTATGGATGTATAAGAAAGTTGCTTTTGGTGAAGTTACAAACCCAAATATGAATTCCATTACAGATTTGAATTTCCGTGAGAAATTAGTTTTAATACCTATCTTCATTTTTATTGTCTGGATAGGAATCTATCCCAGTACATTCTTAAAAGTATCGGAAAAATCATCCGAAAAAGTAATCGAACAGGTTCTTAACCCCGCAAAAATAAATTTAGAATAATCAGGTATGATAAATAAGAACCTAGCCTTTCTAATCATACTTGTAATTAATGTGGTATTCATTCCGATTGATTCATATGCTTCAGATGAAAGCTTAATTGATACTTCAGCTCTAACTTTAAGTTCAATATCCAATCAGCAGGTTGAAGAACATCCAATGCCTGATATATTTATGGTAATTCCTTTTATAACTCTTTTACTGATGATTGCAACCGGACCTCTTTTCTATCATAAGTTCTGGGAAAAGCACTATCCTAAAATTGCAATATTACTTGGTTTAATTACTGTCGGATATTATCTAATTGTTTTGCACGATACACATACACCTCTTCATACTCTTGACGAATACATTTCATTCATTGCTTTACTCGGATCTCTGTTTGTTGCTTCAGGAGGGATACTTATAAAGATTGATCGGAAGTCAACGCCGATGCTTAACTCTGTCCTATTTCTCTTCGGAGCAGTCATAGCTAATATCATCGGCACTACAGGTGCTTCAATGCTTCTTATAAGACCTTTCCTTAAACTCAATAAGGACAGGATCAAACCCTACCATATAATCTTTTTCATTTTTATTGTAAGCAATATCGGCGGTGCACTAACACCAATCGGTGATCCGCCACTATTCTTGGGGTTTTTAAAAGGTGTGGAATTTTTCTGGGTAATTGGACACGTTTGGTACATCTGGCTTCCAACTGTAATTACAATAATTTCAATTTTTTATTTTATAGATTCCCGGAATATGCCTGATGCCGCATCTGAGATTAAATATTCAAACAAGATTGAGTTTAAAGGAATCAGAAGTGTGTTTTTCCTGGCGATAATAATTGTTTCAGTTTTTATTGATCCTGCTGTAATTGACTGGGTTCCAAGTTTTGACCCACTCCCAATTGGTATTAGAGAAATAATTATGTTGAGCATAATATTTATAGCTTATAAAAGTGCTCCGCCAGAAATACTAGCCGCAAATGAATTTGACTTTGAACCGATAAAAGAAGTTGCTTATTTATTTGTTGGAATTTTTGCAACAATGATGCCCGCACTTCAAATCATTGCTAATGAGTCAAATATTTATGGGCAGTCGTTAACACCGGGAATTTTTTATTGGGCTACGGGAAGTCTATCAGCTTTTCTGGATAACGCTCCTACTTACTTAAACTTTTTAAGTGCTGCAATGGGTAAATTTAACTTCGATATCAATATTCCTGATCAGGTTTTACAGTTTGAACTAGCTCACCCGATTTATCTATCTGCCGTGTCAGTGGCAGCAGTGTTTTTCGGTGCGATGACTTATATTGGTAACGGCCCTAATTTTATGGTTAAGTCAATCAGCGAAAGAGCAGGAATAAGAATGCCGAGTTTTTTTGGTTTCCTTTTTAAATATGCGGTTCCGGTTCTTCTTCCGATATTTACATTAGTCTGGTTAGTTTTTTATTTTGGAAAGGTATAAAATGAAATCTCTTGATGAAATACTGCAGAACAACATTACCGGAATGTATTATGGAAACAGAGTATTGCTTCCATTTCATTTCACTGCTCTTAAAATTGTAATTGAAAAAGATATAATTACAGATTTTAGCATCAGAGAAAAAGGTGCTTATGTAAATGAGCATCCCGATTTTACAGAAATCTATTTCATAGACTATCCTGTTCTTGAAGCAAATATTTCAAAATATGAAAATATCAAAATGATTATCGTTGAGAAAGGAAAAGATATTTTTGATTTTAGTACTCATAGAAAAATTGCTATTCGTCCTGAAGGCAATCACATCCTGTCAATTAAAGAAATTGATGAAAATACAATCTTCATAGAGTAATTATTATGATTTATCTTAACGAAGTTTACAACATTATACCTCTGTTAATTATCGGAGGTGGGATAATAGTATCAATATTAATTGAGCTATACTCAAAAAGCGGCAAATCCATTCTTCCGTGGTTTTCGTTCATATTATTTCTGGCAGCCGGTTTTTATTCCCTGCTGACGGTTGAAAATCAATCTATAGTTTTTCAGAATATGCTATCCACCGGTGGGATTACTAATATCTTCTATTTTATTTTTAACATTGGTGCCGCACTTGTTTGTTTGCTTTCAGTTGATTACACAAAGAAGTATGGAATTAACTACGGTGAGTATTACATTCTCATTCAAAATTCAGTGCTGGGTATGATGATGATGGCTGGCGCAAAAAGCTTGTTTATGATTTTCTTAGGATTGGAAGTGATGTCAGTCTGCTTTTATGTTCTTGCAGGTGTTAACAGAAAAAAAGATAAAGCAATTGAAGCATCACTTAAGTATTTTCTTCTCGGTGCATTTGCAACAGGATTTTTAGTTTATGGTATAGCACTTATTTACGGCTCAGCCCAAACGACATCAATTGATGCCATAACTGCCGGATTTCCTGAATACTCCAGCAATATTATTTTCCTGGTTGGTATTCTGCTTTTCCTGATCGGATTTTCATTCAAGATTGCTGCTTTCCCATTTCATATGTGGGTACCGGATGTTTACCAGGGCGCTCCCACAACAGTTACGGGTTTATTCTCTACAATTGGTAAAGCTGCTGCTTTTGCGGCCATCATCGCAACCTTAACCGCACTGTTTTCTGGTGAAAGTACGAGTATGTTTCTACCATACCTTGCGGTGCTTTCTATATTTTCAATGTTGTTCGGAAGCATTGTTGCTATTGCACAGAGTAATATTAAAAGGATGCTTGCTTACTCATCCATTTCTCACGCAGGATACATTTTGATTGGTTTAGCATCGGGTACTTCTGTAGGTATTGCTGGTGTTGTTTTCTATCTAGCTGTTTATACATTTATGAATTTGGCAGCATTCGGTATCATCGCTTTAATTGAAGGTGAAAATGATACCAATCTTGAAATCAATTCCTATTCTGGTTTAAGTACAAAAAGTCCGGTGCTGGCAGCATTGCTTGCTATAATAATGTTTTCACTTGCCGGTCTTCCTCCTTTAGCCGGATTTTTCGCAAAGTATTATGTATTTGTCGCTGCAATAAAATCCGGGTTAACCTGGCTGGCCATACTCGGAATTATTTCCAGTGTAATTAGTGTTTATTTTTATTTGAGGATTGTCGTACTGATGTACTTCAAAGAAGCAGAAGCAGAAGTTGTCCCTTCAAAAAGTTATAGTGGATTTTTTGGTGTTGCAATTTCTGTTATAATGGTGATATTGCTTGGTATTATTCCTGGTTCATTACTGGATTTGATTACCTCGTTTCTATAATTAGTTTCAGTTCGCTTAGAATATTTTTTAAATTTTATTTTTAGATGATTCCACTCTATTCCACAAAACAAATACGTCAGGTTGACGACTACGCAATAAAAAAACTGAGTATTCCCGGTACTATTTTGATGGAAAATGCTTCCCGCGAAATCTTTCAAAAGATTGCTGACAGAATAGAGCACTTGGATTCACCAAAGATTGGCTTTGTTTGCGGTAAAGGTAACAATGGTGGAGATGGTTTTGCAGCGGCAAGACATCTCTCTAATGCTGGTTATGAAGTAGTCGTTATTTATCTCGGGACAGAAAAAGAAATGTCCAAGGATTGCAGATTTAACTATCAGGTTTTGAAAAAGCTTTCTTCATCGAACAAAAAAATAACTATGAAAAAATATAGTTCAATATCTTCACTTAATTCATTAAAGCAAAGCAAAATTATTTGTGACTCATTACTTGGCAGCGGCAGTCAGGGTGCATTACGCGAACCATACCTTTCAATCATAAAGCATCTGAATAATTTGAGATCAATAAAAGCTGCCATTGATATTCCAACAGGCTTGAATGCAGATACAGGTTATGCTGAAACGGCGTTCAACGCTGATTTCACAGTTACACTTGGTCAGTTGAAAAAAGGATTATTCTTTAACGATGGATATCTTTATTCAGGCGAAGTTGAAAAAGGCGGAATCGGAATTCCTGATTCACTTTACGATAAATTTATACCAACTGAATTCCTGATTGAACCTGAAGATGCGTTAGTTGGTTTACCGGTCAAAGCAAAAAATCTTCACAAATATTCTGCAGGAAAAGTCCTGACAATTGCAGGTTCTGGCTCTTTGCCAGGTGCGGCAGTTTTAACATCATCATCTGCTTTGAAGATTGGTGCAGGGGCCTTGATTCTCTGTTTCCCGAAATCAATTCGTGAATTCGTTCATAAAAAATTGGGAGAAGTTGTTGTAAAAGATTATGAAGACGAAGGAAGAGAATATCTTTCGGAAAAAAATATTGACGCACTGAGTGAAAAAATTAAATGGGCAGATGTTGTTGCTATCGGTCCCGGTTTAGGCAGAGAAAAGGAAACTCAAAAAGCAGTCTTATCTCTTCTAAAAAAATATAATCCTAAAAAAGTTGTCATTGATGCTGATGGAATCTTTGCTTTGGGGCAGGGTAGATATAAAAAATTAAATCTTAAAAATTTTGTTCTAACTCCTCATCACGCTGAGTTTGCTGCGTTGATTGGAATTTCAAATTCAGAATTAAAGAAAGATATCCTGAAGTACGGTAAAGCATTCGTTAAAAGAACAGGTTCTTACCTTGTTCTAAAAGGAGCACCAACAATAATTTTCACTCCCAATGAAGATGCACTGATCAACACAACTGGAAATCCCGCCTTAGCAAAATTTGGAACTGGTGACGTACTTACAGGATTTATTGCTGGCTTGTTGGCTCAGAACAAAGATATCGAGAAATCAGTTGTGACAGCAGTTTACCTTCATAGCCTTGCTGCAGATATCCTTGCAGAAAAGAGAACTAAATTAAACATATTAGCTTCAGATATTCAGAACAATATTCCTCAAACAATAAAATTTCTGGTGAACTCCCTTGTTTGAGTTTTTAGAAAAGAGAAAAGTCTGGTTAGTTTACGTTCCACTAACAATTTACTGGCTGGTATTATTTACAGCAACCACGATCCCCGTGGAAAGATTACCAAGCGTAGGTTTTGGTGATAAGGTGAACCACTTTCTTGCTTATTTTGTTCTGGCTGTCCTCATATATCTTGCATTGATATATCAGAGAAAATCAAAATTTCTATTCGAAAAAGCTGCTATTGTTACGATAGTGATAGGTTTGTTCTACGGGGCAGTAGATGAACTTCATCAGCTGCTTGTTCCTGGTCGCTATGCAGAAATAATGGATTGGGTTGCTGATGCTTTAGGAACTTTTGCTGGAGTTTTAATTGTTTACTTTCTGATAAACAGGCTAAGGTACCGTCTGGAATTTGATTAAGTGAGGGAAAATTTGAGTATCGTTGGAACATTCTTAAAAAATAATGGTAAAAGGGGCAGAAACTAAGTTGACAAAACTATTATCATTTAGTAATTTTTCATCAGTTAAATGCTTTTAATAGGAGAGCTGAAATGAAACTAAAAAATCCAATTGCTGATCTAAGACTTAAATACAAAAAAACTTTTGAAATAAGTCTTATTATAGCTCTTGCTATAATGATTGTTGCTTTCAAATTCTTCCCTGATGTAACATCAGGTGGATTGGAACTTGATGCTACACAGGAACTCTTTACTGTTGAAGATATTCAGCAGACTAAACAGGAAAACAGACCACCTCCACCACCGAAGCCGCCAATTCCGATCGAAGCACCAAGCGATGATGTGCTGGAAGATATTGAAATTGGTGATACCGAAATAGATCTTAGTGAACAGATGGAAGCTCCTCCACCTCCGAAAGAAGAGAAAAAGGTAGAAGAAGAACCAACATACTTCGTTGCTGTTGAAGAGATGCCGGAACCAGTGGGTGGAATTAAAGCAATACAGGAAAAAATTGTTTATCCTGAAATTGCAAAGCGAGCAGGTGTTGAGGGTAAAGTTTATGTCCTCGCATTTGTTGATGAATCGGGTAATGTAACTAAAGCACAGGTGCTAAAGGGTATCGGTGCCGGTTGCGATGAAGCAGCACTGGCTGCAGTTCAAAAAACTAAATTTAAACCCGGCAAGCAAAGAGGCAAACCTGTTAGAGTACAGGTATCCATTCCAATCATATTCAAACTTCAGTAAATGTTTAAAGGCGTCCACCGGACGCCTTTTTTATAAGACTTAATTCAATTCACTCATCAACGATTTGCCCAAATTGTATCTTCCGATGTTCTATCATTGTTATTTGATATTGCATACTGTGTGTTTAGTTTAAAGAGTGTGTTTAGTTGAAATTTAATCACCTTATAATAAATAATAGAAATGATCATCCAGATAAAATTGCTTGTAAAGGCTGGGTCAATATTTTTACTATGCTGAACAAATCTCAAAAAAAATATTTAATCATAATAGTTATCCTATTACTGGCTCAGCTTATTTTTCTTTTTGCTGTGAAATATATGAATCAGGCTCTTCCATTTAATTATTTTTCAATTGCAAAGACTGGAAACATCTTCAACCTCCTGATTTATTTCGGTATCATTTCCGGGATTTTAATCAGTATCAGAAAAACCAAATCAGGCATTTCAAATAAAGCAATTGCAACATTTCTTGTGATTAGCTGGCTATTACTTATTATCTCATTCATCACAACTAAGGTGAAAATTGTTTCAGCGGGTGTTTATTTCTATGAGCAACCAGGAGATAAAGTTTTAACCGGAATGCTGTTTTTATTTTTCCTACTGACTCTTTTTTACTTCTTGATTTTCTTATGGAGCAGAATTATAAGCAAACACCGATCAACAATAGTGAGAAATATTTTTAGTACGATGCTGATGCTGATTCTACTCTTGATTTTAACTCTGATTTATATTGATAACGTTGGTTATGCTTCGGGGAGGTGGATAATTAATAAAAGTCAAAAAAATATTGCAGTCGTTTTAGGTGCTGCAGTCTGGAGCGGGAATATTCCAAGTCCAACACTTTCATCAAGAGTTGATAAAGCTTTAGAACTTCTTGAACAGGGATTCGTTGGGAAGATACTGCTAACTGGCGGCAAAGCTCCCGGTGAATTACCTGAGTCCGAAGTTGGTTACGAGTATGCTCGTGTTAAGGGAGTTGATACCTCAAAAGTCATTATTGAAAATTCAACATCCTCAACCGCTGATCAAATCAAATGGATCCAAAATAATCTGTTAGCTGATAACAATTCATTTGAGGATATCATCTTAATCTCTGATGCTTACCATCTGCCAAGAGCTATTGAAATAAGCAAATTCTATAATCTCGATATAAAGGTAGCCGAATCGGTTCATAAGCAGGATTTTAAGGATAGGATTTTTACTAAAATAAGAGAAAGTATTGCACTATTTAACTTCTGGAATTTTGCATTGTAAGAAACAGTTTTAATATTAGTAGTAGAATTCTAGACTGTCTGGTAAATTTATATTTTGTTCTTAATATGATGACAAATAAATCAAAACGAAGAATCGTAAGAGAAAAAGTTCTACAGATTTTGTACGCATACGAATTGAATAAAGAGTCACTTCAACCTCTCTCTTTAGAAATTCTTAAAGATGTTACAGATGAAGTTGACAAAGCATTTGCGCAGGAGCTGATTCGAAAAGTTCTTGCTAATATTGAAGATCTTGATGGAAGAATAATTCAGCGTGTTACTAACTGGGAAATGAACCGGATTGCCTTGATAGATAAAATGCTTCTTAGAATAGGTATTTGTGAGCTTCTTCATTTTCCGGATATTCCTCCCAAAGTATCGATAAATGAATCAATTGAAATTGCAAAAGATTACAGTACGGCAGGCAGTGCAAAATTCATTAACGGAATTCTAGATGCTATCCTTGCAGATGAAAAAAATAAAGGCAAGCTTAATAAAGCAGGCAGGGGACTTGTCGAAGAATCAATCTCACCTTCAAGGTAACTGATGAAAGAAAAAGGAAGAGTATTTGTCTGGACTCTCTTTGATTTTGC
>DATIJX010000054.1:0-13164 GCA_035478175.1 Ignavibacteriaceae bacterium | reverse complement strand
TTGGCTTTAAAAAGGAAGCATATTTCAGAGAAAATTATTTATTCGACAACAGGTTTCTTGACAGCATAATTTACTCTTTGCTTGAAAAAGATTTAACCGAAACAGTAAGAGGGCAATAATTTCAGAAGTATGGATTCCCTCGAACACATAAACTCAATGACACGTCAAGCCTACAACCTCGCTGCTCAAAAATACCACGACCTATTCCACAACGAGATGAACGAAAAAGAATACGACCGGAAACTTCTTAATTCTTTCGCAGCCAAATTCAACAAAGATTCTCTCATCTGCGATGCTGGATGTGGACCTTCAGCACACATCGGAAGGTATTTGTTTGAGAAGGGGATTAAAGTTGTTGGCGTGGACATATCAGAAAAGTGTGTTGAGCTTGCACAGCTTAATAATTCGAACATGAATTTTGAATGTGCTGATATTTGCAGTATGCCCTTTGACAAAAATTCATTTGACGGACTTATATCCTATTACTCGATTATCAACACACCTAAAATTTATGTGAACAAAATATTTGCCGAGTTCCACCGAGTGCTGAAGCCGGATGGTTACTTGCTTATTGCTGTTAAAGCCGGAATAAATGAGGGATACGTTGATGAATTGCTGGAAATAAAAACTAAAATTTATTCCTCTCTCTTTGGGCAGGAGGAGATTGCAGACTACTTTAAAAAAGCAGAATTTGCTCTTGAGTTTATCGACAAACGCAACCCTTATGATTTTGAAATAAGCAATGAGCGAATATTTGCAATTGGGGAAAAAGTTTTGAAGTAGATTCTGCTAAAGTTGATGGCTTTTCGTTTGCTAATTGTTAATTGACCTTGATAAATACTTCGGGTAAGTTGAGCAGGTAATTTTCAATTATAATTTAAGGAGGAGATAATATGAAATACTTAACTTTTCTTATCCTGCTTCCTATTCTGATTACCTGCAGCACTGAAAACTGGGAATCTCTCAGAACAAAAACCGAAGAAGCCTTCAGCAATAATAATTACCCGCTAGCGATTGATTACCTGGAAGAAGCTATTTCCAGCGAACCGCAAAATGCAGAAGCACATTACTACCTTGGCCAGGCTTACAGGCTTATGGTTTTCAAAGATGGTTCTATGCTTAACAAAGTCTCTACACCTTATACTTTAAAATCATCTGAACATTTTCGTAAGGCAACAGAGATCACGCCAAAATACACAGGGAAGAAGTTTGTCGTAGATCCTTATTCAAAAATACAGTCTATATGGGGTGCTTTGGCAATGACTTTTTTGTACAACAACAATCCCGATTCCGCCAGGTGGGCTTTTGAATACGGACAATCAGAAGGCGGATTTTATCCCGCAATGATGGAGTACAACAAAAACATCATGGCAACTTGTGAAAAGAATGCAATACTTTTTACCAACGGCGATAACGATACTTTCCCGATGTGGTTTCTTCAGCTCATAGAAAAATACAGAACAGATATAACCGTAATTAATCTCAGCTTGCTCAATGTAAGCTGGTACATCCAGCAGCTCAAAAATTACTATCCGTTCGGAGAAAACAATTTATTTGTGAACCTGACCGATGCTGAAATTGACAGCCTCAGACCAATATACTGGGAAGACGGGAAAGTGACCATACCGGTAAAGCACGACCCATTGAACAAAGCAGGCAAAATAGAATGGCGCGTTAAGCCAACAATTGAGGACAAAGCGATTCGTGTGCAGGATATAATGCTGATGGATATAATAAGAGCTAACGACTGGAACAGACCAATTTATTTTTCCACGACTGTTTCTGAAGGAAACAGGATTGGTCTGGATAATTTTCTTGCCCCGGAAGGTTTGGTTGGAAGATTATGCTCGCACGAATGCAAGGTTTCTCCCGAAAAAATTTACAGCAACCTAATAGAAGTTTACACTTACGACGGCGTGAATGACAAACATATCAATGACGTTGAGGAAGTGGCAAGTATGTACCATAATTACCGTCACGCATTTATTCACCTTGTCTGGCAGTATGAAGATGCAGGAGAAAAGGAAAAAGTAATTGAGACGTTAAAACTGATGGATGAAAAGCTTCCGGAGGCTCTGCTGCCTTATTCAAATGAAGATACGGAAAAAGAAGCGGAGAGGCTACGTAGCAAGTATTTGTAATTTGCTGATTATTTATAATCGTAAAGTAAAATAATCGGTTTGCCAAAACTTGGTCACCGGCAGATTTTAAACCTGTTGTTGCGAGGGAGAAGTGAACAATAGTGTTTCTGAAACTCGATTGTTGATGGTTTTTTGTTTTTGGGGTAAGTTGCAATAAACAAATAATAATTTTAAATCAGTGTAAAAAAGGTTTTAGGTGTAAAATGATAGATCAAACTTTCCTTGATAATCTGCCTGAAGACCCACTAAATACAATACGGGCAATTGCAGAAATGGTGAATAATAGGTATATGAATCAAAATCCAGAGGAAAGATGGGCCGATTATGATTTTTATATCGAAGTATTTGGCTTGTTCCAAGCTTTTGCTGAAGCTAGTAATTTAGGATTTACCTATCCCCAATTAACGACAGATAAACACCAAAACATGGAGCAAATTTATAATTTTTTAAATCAAAGAAAAATGCTGGCAGAGAAAGAACTTGGGGACTTATCTCTTGCAGATGCAAAGGAAAAATATTCAGTAATTTTTAAAAAATCTTTCTATTATGAATTAACAGAAGGCGATCTGAAAAGAATACAAGATCTACTTAATGAAATCAGGGATCTTACAATTGCTTCTAAAATTTTTGAGGAAGAGCATCGATCAAGAATTTTAAAAAGATTAGAAAAGCTCCAAATGGAACTACATAAAAAAATGTCCAATCTCGATAAGTTTTGGGGTTTAATCGGCGACGCAGGAGTAACGTTAGGAAAATTTGGTGAAGAAGCAAAGCCATTCGTAGATCGAATTAGAGAAATTGTAGATATAATTTGGCGAGTACAGTCTATTGCCGAGGAATTGCCAATTGGTAATTCACAACCATTGCTGAAAGAACCCCTAAATATTGAAGAAAAGAAATCGTAATAGTATATGTTGAAACGATGAAGATTATTAGGGAGATGGAGCGTCACTAGTATGGCAGATTTTGTAGCGCATTTAGCAAACTGCCTCATTGATGGTGATTCATTTACAGAAGTTGATGGGAATAAGATAAAAAACAAAATTTCTCTTGAATTAGAAAATCTGTCAATCGATATAATACAATTCCCTGATAAGTTAATTTCAAAGATTAATCAGGGTGAATATCATTCTAAATTTTTCCAGACAACAAGAATAATTATCAAAGATGTTTCAGAAGGCCAATTAGAGATATGCTCTTCTTTAGTTACAAAACTGTCATCAATGTTGTCTTTTATTACTAATTCTCAAGTAGTATCTGTTGGATATGAATATCCCGAGGGTCATATTAAACAACATTCGGGTTACTATGGTCACATCAACATTTATAATAGTGTTTTAGAAAATCATCGTGGTGATGAAATAAAAGATTTCATAAGTTCAACTTGGCAAAATTACACCCGTTATTATGAATCAAGAAAATTTCCCCTACTCTTTGATTATATTTTTCAAGCATTTTCTGTAAACACAATTGAAACTAAATTGGTATTTAGTTATGTGGCACTTGAAAGTTTAAAGTATACTTTTGCTAAAGAAAAAGGTCTCACTTTTTCTAAAGGTTTTTTCCAAGATCATAATAAAAAGCAACTGAGTTTTAATAATTTAATAGAAATGATGCTGTCTGAAGTTGGTATTAATTTCAACGTAAATGAGATTACAGGATTAAGAAATGATATAATTCATTCGGGATATACAGAAAAATCCTTTAATCATAATTTTAAAATATTTATTTACTGCCAGCATATAATTCGCGATTATTTAATAAAGTTGTTAGGATATAAGGGTTATTACATCTTAGTCAGGTAGGGAGCTTATTCAGAAATTTTACCCGTGAGTGTATAACAGAACAAAAAATCTTTTATTACCCCACTTTCTTACCTTTCTAAATCACTTCCTGTCGGCCAACTTTGTCGTCATTTTCGTCAGCGGTCGCCAGCACTATCATTACTTTTGCTTCATCTAACTTTTCTTTAGCTAATTCTATAATTGACAGAGATAAAGCTTGCACTTGCCGCACAGTTTGGAAAGACATCTAATGAGTATAAAGATTCGTGGAAGTGTTGAGACATTTAACATAAAGAATCTCCTCCTCTCTGAAAGAGGAGGAGTGAAATTTTAATTTAGCAGATGCTATTGCTAATCTTTATTTAACAACATCCCCTTCAACAGTTAGTGTAAATGGATGATAAATACCAAAAGTTATAACACTTATTAATCCGTTCAAAAAGGTCGCTTGATATGTCATTCTAACATTAACAGCACGGGTGCCACCTACTCTTTGCACTTCCTGTGCTATTAATTTCTCAACTTCTGCATTATTTGGGCTGATAAGTCCCCATAAAAAATGGTTGATGGTCTCATCTGTTTCAAAATGACTTATAGGGGTTGCTTTTTCCATATTTGTTATTTCAATACCCTGGTCCACAGGTTCACCAATCTGGTTTAAAGTATAACACCCGGTTAATAAAAAAATTCCGATGAAAAATGTTCCAATAATTCTAATTGACATACTTCCTCCATTTATATTTAATTGTTTAATGAACTACTTACGTAACTTAGTTTATAATTTATAATTTGACAAATATTTTCAGTAGTGACCTGCTTCGTCGCTTTACAAAGACAACTTACCTTTTTACTTCCCTGCATTTCCAAAAATTCTTATACGGCTTCAATGATTGAAAATAATTCTACTTCTTCATCATTGCATCTAAGCTTCATTTGCCGATTGCCAAACTAATACTTAGTTTTGAGCACTCTCCCATAGCCCGGGTGCATTAATAATTTTTATTTTATTTAATTTTTAAGGAGGAAAATTATATGAACCCGGCAACATTCAAACGAAATGCAGGGAAATACTTTAAAACACCATCGGTTGTTTTGATATTCATTTCATTTTTATTCTCGCTATCCTGCACAGATCAAAAAGTTTCAGAGACACAAAAAACTTATTTAACTCCGGATATAATGTGCGGTACGGTTCAGTTCTCAGATGGATGCAGTCCGAAGCTGGATACGTTGATAGCTTTTGGAATTGCACTCATTCATCATATGACGTATGAAGATGCAGAATATACTTTTGACCAGGTTATTGAACTGGATAGAGACTGCTTCTGGGGTTACTGGGGTAAAGCAATGACTTACATTCATCCGCTCTGGCCGGATGTACCGGATTCTGCTTTGCTTGAAAAAGGTTATGTAATCAGCCAGAATGCTTTAAGTCTTGCAAAAACAAAAAAGGAAAAACTTTATGGTGCAGCAGTAGCATCTTTTTATGAAGATGGATTGAATAAATCAAAGCCGGCAAGATTGGAAGCGTTTAAAAACGGATGGATGACTGCACGAGAGGAACTGCCCGAAGATATAGAAGCGCGGATGTTTTCTGTATTAACCATGCTTGCAACAGTTTCACCGACTGATAAATTGTATAAGGTACAGATAGAAGCTGGTGCTCTTGCAGAAAGCGTACTTAAAGTAATACCGGACCATCCCGCAGGATTTCATTATGCTATTCATGCATACGACTATCCTCCGCTTGCACCGAATGCAATAAGAGTTGCTCGTGAATATTATAAGCTTGCGCCGGAAGTTCCTCATGCTTTACATATGCCTTCTCATATTTTTACAAGGCTTGGTTATTGGCAGGAATCAATTGATCTGAATCTGAGATCTGCTGAGGCTGCCTGGAAGATGCCTGTTGATGGACAGATTTCAAACCATTATTTCCACGCGCTCGATTACACTGTGTATGCATATTTACAACAGTCCCAGTATGAAATGGCAAAAGAAATTTCTGATTTGCTTGATACACTTCATGGACAATATCAGCCTTTGCCCCAAATTGCTTATTCGCTCGCTGCAATTCCGGGGCGAATTGCTCTTGAATATCAGAAATGGAAAGAAGCTGCAAATCTTTCACTTACTCATCCGGAGTTTCCATGGAAAAATTTCCCACAGTATGAAGCTTTGATCTATTACGCAAAAGGAATAGGAGCCGGAAGGAGCAAAAACATTGAAATTGCAGGACAGTCTCTTAAAAAATTAGAAGATCTCCAAAAAACTTTCACAGATGCCGAATCGAACATGTACTGGATCAACCAGATAGAAATACAAAAGAAAGTAGTTAAAGCATGGGAACTTTACGCACAGAATGAAATGGAAAAATCTTTAGAGATGATGATTGCTGCTGCCGACCTTGAGGATGCAACAAGTAAAAATCCTGTAACACCGGGAGCCTTGCTTCCTGCCAGAGAAATGCTTGGTGATCTATTATTAGAAATGAATAGACCTAAAGAAGCTCTTGAACAATATGAATTGTCATTGAAGAATTGTCCAAATCGATTTAACACATTATATGGCGCAGGAAAATCTGCAGAACTTATCGGTGATAAAGAAAAGGCTGTTTTTTACTTCACGGCAGTTTTGAAGAATAATAAATCTTCCGAACCAAATAGTGAAAGAATTGCACACGCTGTAGAAGTAACGACTAAAATTTAAAAATCAGAATAAGGGAACTAAGAAATAAGCTTATCACAAATAGCAAGGGCGAGTTGATGACTCGCCCTTTAATTTTGTAAATAAAATTGTTGTGTGTAGACTATTTAGCCGAGGTGTCCGCTGGTTTGGAAGTCTCAGTGGGAACACTAAAATTTCCCGAATCTCCCATCTTAGTATTACCGTTAAAAACAGCTCCGGCATCAACCGAAAGTGTTTTTGTGATAATATCACCTTTTAGATTTCCCTTAGACTCCAGCATAACTTTTTCTTTTGCTTTTACGGTTCCGGTAACCTTCCCGCCGATTGTAATACTCTCTGCATTAATTTGTCCGTTTACCTTCCCATTTTCTCCAACAATTACCGTGCTTTGCGAGGTAATGTCTCCCTGCACCTCACCGTCTAATCTGATACTTCCGCTGCAGCTCAGTTTCCCTTCAATCTTAACGCCTCTGCTGATTACAGTAGCCTCCTCTGTTCTTCCCCCGTCATATGAATTGCTTTTGAGCATATATGTTTCTCCTTATAATTAGTTTTGCATCACTGTTAATTAGTTCAATTCTCTTTATTTCCCCCAACAAAGTATAGAATTAATGTGTTTTATTAAAACCTAAATTTACAGCCCTCATCACAAAATCAGCATTAATTTTTATCGATAATGAGGGGCAAAATCTTATCAATAGTAAAAATATTTTTTGTATCTCACCCCCAGAGGGATGGAGATCGTGTGAAAACATTAATTGTAGAGCGAGATTCATCTCGCCATATACTTTTTAAAAGCAATTTTACATTACTTAGCTGCGAAATAAATTTCGCTTTACAATTTTCACACAGTCTCGATGGCTTTGCCAAAAGACGCCAAGACGCAAGAAGTATTATAAAATTACATCTCTTTAAAGGTTACACCATCAGGTAGTTCAAAGATTTTTGAATCTACTGGAGTCTCCTGGATTTTTGTTGCTTCGATTACAAAATCGTTTCCACCCATTTTAGTAATTGATTTTATCATTATATTATTCCAGGACCAGGTAAGTATTGGTGAGCTGCCAAACTCAGCGCTGAATTTTTTACATTCTTTATCACCAATTACTTCTGTTCCAAGATCTTTAACTTTATAACGCTCCAAAGTTTTAGGATCAGCTTTTGAGTAATCCATGTCGCTAACATACCAGGCTTTCTTTGTGCCTTCAGTTTTCCCTTCTTCATAAGAGTAGCTAAATCCATCTTTTCTTATTTCTATAGATTTCGATTTAGCAATACCAAGATCTACTGAAGTTATAAATAATTCTTTAGCACCATAATCATCAAAATATAATTCTTGTTTTGTGCCCATGGGTGCGTCATAAAATACTAGACCAGATTTTATTTCATACCTTCGGCTAACAACCGGTTTTTGAGTTTCTTGAGTGGTGACGGTTTCCTGGTCTGCACTCTCAACTTTTTTCTCTTCTGTCTTTGAGCAGGCGATGAAAACTGTTAATGAGACAATAAATAATAATAAATTTTTCATAGTATAACCTGAACCCTTCGTTTTGTGAATAAGATATTTTTTAAGAGGATATCGAAATCTAAATTAATATTTTAACTCCTTGATAAGTGCCGATTCCTGATTTTAGTAATACTATCAGAAGTTGAAGAATTAATATAATAGGACGGTGAACTAGAATTATATTATAATATTGATAGTGAAAAATCTGAATATATTTTTTGTGATTCGCCTTTACCATCAAGAATTTCGCTAATTTTAAGCTTCCCATCGTGTTGATGAAATTTCTCAGGTGAGTAAAGATATAGTTTCTTGTTAAGGTCAATCTCATTGCTAAATTTCTTTGAAGAAATAATATGAATGTTTGTTTTTAATTTATACTCTCCCAGAACATGTTTTTTTAGCTCATCAATTCTTGTAACAAGAGACTTGTCTTTATTAAGATTATCTGCAACGAAATAAAGATTTAATTCTTTTTGTTTCCCATTTGTTAGAATAAAAAATCGATTTGATTGATCTTTATATTTTTTATTGATTAAAGAGGATAATTCTACCGCAGCTTTAATTTTTCTCAGTTTGATGTTTTCTTTCTTAAATTCTCCAAGTGCTTTTTTTTTCTTCTCAGATTCTTTTTCATTTTTTTCAAAATATTTTTTTGCTCCAACTTTAACTTCTTTCTCAAAGGCTTTCTTATAATTCGTGGATAAATCAAATCCAATCGATTTCCTGTTCATCAAATTTGCAATCGCCAACACACTTCCTGAACCGGCGAATGGATCAAATACTAAATCTTTTTCATCTGTTGAAAGAGAAATTATTCTTTCAATCAATTCGAAAGGAAATGGACAAAGATGTTTTTGATATCCATTACCCCAACCTCTAAGTGGAGAGTTGAATTCCCAAACATTTGATGGGGCTTGTCCTTTTGAACTATATCTTTCTGGATAACTTTTAAACCACTTTTTATATTCCCCCAACGCCCTTATTTTATCAATATCAAACTTGTATTCTCTACCTTTTGAAAAAAAGAGTATATATTCAAATGAGTTTTTAAACCTTCCCTTAGTATGCCATGGGATATTTTTCTTTTTCTTCCATATAATAATATCTCTAAGTGACCAAGATTTACATTCATTTATTTTTTCAATAATATCAAATGGAAGCGGCCTTAGTTCACCATTTTTCCTAATAGTATCTGCGACTAACCAAAGTGTTGAATTTTCTGCTGCTATATTAAAGCATTGATGTATTACACTTACTACATCTTTTAGATACCGATCGTAAGTCTGTTTGTAACCTATCTGATTCTTTTTGTTATCATAATTTTTAAGATTGTGATAGGGGGGTGAAGTAATGATTAACTTAGGCGCAAGAGTTTTTCGTTTATTAAAATATAATTCTGTATGTCTGGCATCAATTATTTCATATCTGAGCAGCATTAAATAATACCTTCATAGTAATGTGGATAGTGCTTGTAAAAGGTTAAATAACTTCTAATGCTATTTTCGATATCACCTAAATCAAATTCGATGTTTTTAGTGATTTCTTTAATGTCTTTTTTCAAAATTTTACCATCTGAAAAATGTTCTTTTATTTTTTGATCAAGATATAGTTTTTCCCTATAGGTCAGAATGGGCACATCAATATCAATGATAGAATTATCCGTTCTTATAAACTTTTCGCTCTTCATTTTTTGCTGCGAACTATTGCTATTATCGAAAATCCCTCCGATTGTCAGCATCGGTGTTCCATCACTATATTCAAAAGAAAACAATTTATAGAAATTTAAATATTGTCTATGTTTTATTTTGTCTTCAATAATATTAATAACCACGCTTTGAACAACTTTGGCATAATACTTATTATTGATATACTTGATATCGATTAATTCTGGTGATATATACCTTTCAAGAGAGGTCAGAACATTTTTTCTAAACTCTTCAGTTTCTTTTATGCTTCTGATCTTAGGTAATTTTATATCTATCGTGATTAGAAAGAAATCCTTTATGTCGGCTTTTTGAACAACTAAAGCTATATCATCCTCAATTACTGAATTAAATAAAACGGTGGTTTTATCATATAGACCAAAGTCATAGTCTAACCAAAGAATAAAATTTGAGTCTTTCTTAAATTCTTTCAGAAATTCCGTAGACTTTTGATTATAAAATTTTACGAACTCATATGGTTTGTTAAATTCAAATCTCTTCTTTAGAACCGAATCATCTATTGAAATCATTTTCGTCATATTTAAATATTTATGAAATAAAATAAAGTCGTAATAAAATATTGATCCCATTCCTATGTAATAATAATCTATAAGGTTTATTCCGCATCGATTTTGGAATTTACTCAAGATATCAATAAATATTTTTCTTTCTATTTGTTTTCTAGGGCGAAGAAGGTAATCTATTTTCTCGAAACTATATTTCTTATTCATCTCCTAATCCCTCGGATGACCAAAAATAATTAAACGTATGTTCACCTACTTCAGGATTGCTTTTTAGTTTATAGAGTCGTTTTATTTTATCAACATCTTTCTTTGGTTTTTCGAATGAAATTCTTGTTGTGTCCTTTCTTTTTTTAAGTCTGGGAGCACTAAACTTTAAATTTGGCTTTAATTTATCAATTGATTTTCTCTCTGGGTTATTTTGATTATTGCCATCATGTTCAACTTTATTCTCCACTTCATCTTCTAAATCTTCCACTTCTTCAGCCTTATATTTTAATCTAAGATATGCGATAATTGGTCTGGCGGTTTCAATCATTTTCTGCCTAATGTGGTGATAAATTGGATGTTCAATATTGAAGTTATTTTTGGTTGTATTTATTGGCAGAAGTTGGGGGTCTTTAGACTCAATCATCACAATTCCACGAAATTGATAGTATAACTGATGGTACTTGGGGATTTCAGAACGTTCACCACTCCATCCTGTAATTGAACTTATATCATCAACAAGGATTAAACGATCATTCATAAAAATATTCCAACCAATCTTTCCTCTTTCTCTTGGATCTCGATATTTTTTTTTAGGTTCAATCCAGCATAAAATTTTATAGTTAACTTTGTCGTGTTCTCCCAATACAACTAGGGGCTTTATTTCTTTGCTATGCGTAATTGCCAGGTCGAATGGCTTTAGCTCTTCCTTATTAAAATCAATGCGGATGGATGAATCAATTATGCGAGTGTAATATATACTTAAATCTTTCTTTAAGTCATTAATAAAAATCGAAGATAAAATTTTGGGGACTTCCTTTTTATATTTACTAATAAAAATTTTGGTGAATGGCTTTTTGTATTGGACCTTAGATTTATCTTTAAGATTTAGTTCTAAATTCCAATCTTTATCTCCTTTGTCCAACCAGTCTTTCACATTCATTTTTATTTTCGAGTAATCCTTACCATCATAAGTTTCAAACTCGAACTCTTCCGCTAATTTAAATAATGCTCTTTTGAGACCAATTCCATAATACCCAATCGTCTGTGCAGAATGTGGAGGTAATTCCCCAGACCTGAAAACATGATTTAATAATGTATTCCTATCTATTCCGCCACAGTTGTCTTCAATCGTAAAAGTTTTATTAGATATATCAATAGAAATTTTTCTTTGGCTTTTTATTTTGTGTCTGACATAAGAATCAACTGAATTATCGACTAGATCTAATATGCTATCATGAATATTTATATCTCTTGTAATTATTTCAACAAGAAGACGCTTAGTTGGGAAAAAATTAACAAAATTGGTAGGATTATCCATTATAAAACCTTTAATTCTTTAATGACTAAATTATACCTCATAACTTTGTTTATCAAGTTAGGTCGTCTTAACTCCTCGTTAAATGTCTGTACTTAATTCTATGCGGCTGATCTGCTTCAACGCCCAATCGTTCTTTTCGTTTTTCTTCATACTCTGTATAATTGCCATCAAACCAAACTACTTTACTTTCTCCTTCAAATGCTAAGATGTGCGTTGCTATTCTATCCAAAAACCACCTGTCGTGACTAATTACAAGAACACATCCGGCAAATTTTTCAATTCCTTCTTCAAGTGCACGTAATGTATTTACATCAAGATCATTCGTCGGTTCATCGAGCAGCAAGACATTAGCGCCCTGCTTCAACATCATTGCAAGATGAACACGGTTTCTTTCTCCACCGGAAAGCAAGCTGACTTTTTTTTGTTGATCTGCGCCGGAAAAATTAAACTGTGCAACGTATGCACGTGAATTAACCTGCCTGCTGCCCAGCATTATTGTGTCTTCGCCACCGGAAATTAATTGCCAGATACTTTTCTCAGGATTCAACGCATCTCTTGATTGATCAACATAAGACATCTTAACCGTAGAGCCAATTTTTAAATTTCCGGAATCAGGTTTTTCTGAACCTGTTATCATTCTGAACAAAGTTGTTTTACCTGCACCGTTTGCTCCGATAATTCCAACTACAGCACCGGGAGGAATTGAAAACGTTAAACCATCAATCAAAATATTGTCGCCGTATGCTTTGCTAAGATTTTCTGTTTCGATTACAATGTCACCAAGTCGTTCTGCAACAGGAATGTAAAGCTCGAGCTCCTTTTGTCCTTTTTCTTTTTCTTCTTTAAGAAGACTTTCATAAGAAGTGATCCTTGATTTTGATTTTGCGTGACGGGCTTTAGGACTCATTCTTATCCATTCGAGTTCGCGCTGTAAAGTCTTCTGTCTTTCGCTTTCCCGTTTTTCTTCAACACGCAATCGCTCCTGTTTCTGTTCAAGCCATGATGAATAATTTCCTTTCCACGGAATTCCTTCACCACGATCAAGCTCAAGAATCCATCCCGCAACATTATCAAGAAAATATCTATCGTGAGTAACGGCGATTACAGTTCCTTCATATTTTTGCAAGTGATGTTCTAACCACGCAACTGTCTCAGCATCAAGATGATTCGTTGGTTCATCGAGTAAAAGTATATCAGGCTTTTGAAGAAGCAATCTGCAAAGCGCAACTCTTCGCTTTTCTCCGCCCGAAAGAATTTTACACAAAGTATCCGAGGGAGGACATCGTAAAGCA
>DATIJX010000053.1:0-16003 GCA_035478175.1 Ignavibacteriaceae bacterium | reverse complement strand
ATTGAAGTAACAAAAGGAGAAACCAATTCCATTTTTATATGTCTAAGCTCTATTTTTTCTATGTGCATTTGTTGTTCTCAACAAAAAAATATTATTCAATTTCTTGGAGTTGCTATAAAGTTTACACCCGCGGGGATTGTTTTCAGATCAAGATTTTCTGCTTCACAAAAATAATTTAATTCGTTCAAGATCTTTAATGCATCAGCAGAAGAAGCCTGGTATTCGCCGCCTAATTCAATATAGATGGTCGGTTTATCTCTAAAAATTAATTCTTTCGCTCCTCTTAAAACCTGTGGTTCATACCCTTCGGTGTCAATCTTAATAAATGAAACTCTTCCTGGTATGTTCTCTGAAAATTTATTGAGTGTTGTGATCTTTATTTCTTCCGATAAGGAATTTTCCTCAAAATCACTTACTATAGAACTTAAACCTGATTGCTTAGGGTTGTAATGTAAAGTTGTGCTGCCTTCTGCTTCACCAAGAGCAAGATTAATAATTTCAACATTTTTGAGATTGTTTATCCGGATAGTGGATGCTAATTTTTTATTTAGTCTATTTGAAGGTTCGAAAGAATAAATTTTTCCTGAATCATTTATTAAATCAGTAAGGATAAGCACAAAAAATCCCAAATTTCCACCGACATCTATAATGGTATCACCTTCATGTACAAAATTTTTAATCTTGTTTTTGTCTTCATCAAACATTTTGTCCCAGAATGCATGATATAATATTTCACCTCTATCACCACCGCCATAAAAATTAAATTTATATTTACCGTGGTTTACTGTTAACTCTCCCTTTGTAAAGGTTTTTATAGTATTGAGCTTGAAAGAAGTGAACATATATTTTGTTTCAAAACTTATTTTGTCTGCTATTAAACGCAGTGTTTGACTGATCCCTCTGGATTTAATGCTTGATAAAAACTTGTTTAGATATCCATTCAATTTAATTGGTCAATCTTGTTTGTGAGTATAAAAAATAGATTAGCTCAGACGAAAGTTAATAATTTTCAATATGAGAAGAGCTTTCAATTACCTGTCAGAAAGGAAATTCTTCCTTATAGTCTATTTCCTGTTGAAGCCTTTCCTGCGGTGCAACTTCTGCGATCTGGTGAATTAAATTACCCTCCACATAAATAGCTTTATAGGGTATGGTTGGACAAGCATATTCACAGGCTCCGCAGCCAACACAATATTCATTTTTTACTTCAGGAATTTTTATGTTGTTCTTGTAAGGAACCATAATCACAGCTTTTGTCGGGCAATGCTCTGAACAAGCTCCACATTCTGTTCCTTCTGTCTCTACTATACAATTCTCTTTTACGAAGATTGTTTTGCCAATCTGAACTTTGGTTTTCTTTTCGACTGTTAACGGAAGGAGCGCTCCCGTTGGACAAACTTCTGTGCATCTGATGCATTCAAAAGTGCAGTAAGCTGCAGCATTATCCATAAATGGCTGAAGTATATTAAAAAAACCGTGCTCAAGAAATGATGGCTGCAAAACGTGTGTCGGACAAGCAGCAACACAAAGATGACAGGCTGTACAATTGCTGTAAAAACGTTCGACACTTTCTGAGCCGGGTGGTGAAGGATATAATTCTATAATTACTGGAACTGTGCTTTTCTTTTTAGGAATGACTTTGACCTGTGCTCGTAAAAATTCGGATAACCCGATTACTCCGATGAATAGTCGTGTGAAGAATTTTCTCTTATCAAAGTCTGTTGCTGTTTTTTTATTGTTAGAGAATGATGGCAATGATTTTTTATATACAATTCCATTTGAAGGACAGACAGTAAAACAGTTAAAACAATTTACGCATCTTTCAAAATCAATTTTCTTCTTCTCGTTATCAATGCATCCGGCTTTACAAACAGTCTCACAAACGCCGCAGCCAGAGCAATCGGTTTCTTCAATCTTTATTTTGAATAATGATAATCTTGAAGTTAAACCGAGTAAAGTTCCAACCGGACAAACTGTGTTGCAGAATAATCTTCCATTGGTGAATGACATAATTCCGATTATCAGCAGAACAATTGAAGAAAAAGAAATTGCAATCCAGCTTAATGCTTTAAGTTCAATGGGGTAAACTCTGTAAATATTAAACTGCTCAAGTGTTAGAGCTGCGAGATTATTAAACGGAATTAACAGAAGACGGAATACATTTGAAAAAATTTTCCCGGCAAGACTGAAAGGATCGAGAAGATTTAATAATATCATACTTCCGCTGAACAAGGATAAAATAGTTACAGTCAGAATACTATATTTAAGTAGTTTGAAGTCTCTGAACATCTGATAGAGTTTATTCTTCTTTAAAGTGATTGCAACCCTTGAAATAATATCTTGAAGAGTTCCTAGTGGACAAACACTTGAGCAGTATATTCTGCCGAACAGAAACGTGAGTATCAAAACAATCAGAAACCCTGTTGCAAGCAATGAATATTGATTGAAAAATTTTACAGCAGAAGGAACGAACTGGAAGTAAAGCAGATAGGGAGTTAATCTTGCAGGAATTAAATGTATAATATCGAGGAATAATAAAAGTGTAATCACAAAGAAAAGAAGAGCAACATAAACCCTGATCTTCTTTAGCTTTGCCAGATTCATACTTTACAATATGATTCTGTTTATGTTCAGCCTGGACAGGTCCATTTCTCCAAGATTCATTTCTGCGGCAAGCTTGATGTAAGAAATATCTTCTGGTTCCGTTCCAAATAATTTTGCTGCGGCTGCATCTGCTGCTACAATATCAGTCGAAATTATCTGAGATTTCATCAAAACAACATCAGCTTTAGAAACACCGCGTGGTCCGTTTCTTTTCATAACGTAATAGGCATCAATAATATTGAGATCTGGTTTCTTGAACGAAGTAAAATCAGCAATGCACTGATGAAGATTGTTTGCATGCCAGTAACGTCTGTCCCAGACATTTCCCATTAAGTTTTTCATTGCAATTGTAAGATCAGTTGAAGAGTGATGTTTTAATATTGGTACATTTATGAAAACATCTGAATCAAGAATCAACTCGTGGACTTTAGTGCTTGTTAATTTCTTGCCTTGCTTCACATCAACCTTTTGGTAATAACGTTCGCTGTCACCTGAAACCATTTTACCGCCGGCATCTTTTACTGCTCTTTCAATTCCGCTGTTCGAGTAGCAGCGTTTCCAATCATCGCAGGTATTATCGAAAACATATACTTCCTTTGCACCTGCTTCGTAACAGTGTTGAACAATCCGTTTTACCAATATTGGATTTGTGTTTGCAGCCTTCTCAGGAACAACATCCCAGCCTATGTTTGGTTTGACAACAACTTTCTGTCCTTTCTTAACGAATGCTTTCATTCCACCAAGAGATTCAATTGCTTTATCAAACATAACATCGGGTTCACCGCCTTTAATAGCAGCAAGATCGTAATTGTTTGATGGATAGGGAGTTTGTGATGCGAAGAGATTGAAATGTCTTCCGATTGAATTGGCAGAACCTAAAATTATTCCTGCCTGTATGCTTTTCTTGATGAAATCCCTGCGGTCCATAGTAGTCTCAGCTTAAAGAGAAAATTATTATTATTAAAAGTTAAATTAATAAAAATGAGTGATAATTTTCAGTGTAAAATGATAGTGGTGTATTCTTAAAGGTAAAATAATTAGTTTAAGCAGGTAAAAATTTTTTATTAGGGAAGAATATGGAAAACACATCCACATATCCGCTTTTAATATCAAAAATCAGAACTATTGTCTTTGATTTGATGGCTTTGCTGGCAATTTATTTAGTCCCGGCTGTTTCACATCTGCTTAGTCTTCCGGTTTATTTCATCGAGCCGATGAGGATAATGCTGATACTTGCCCTTGTCCACACAAGTCAAAAAAATGCTTACTTGATTGCACTAACTTTACCAGTTTTTTCTTTCCTGATATCAGCACATCCTTCATTAATAAAAACGTCTTTGATTACTGGCGAATTACTCCTTAATGTTTGGCTATTCTTCTTTCTTTCTGAAAAATTATCGAACAAAACTTTGAGCATCTTTTTAAGCATCATTGCAAGTAAGATTTTATATTATATGGTTAAGCTGCTTTTAATTAACAGTGCGTTGATGACTGGTAATTTAATTTCCACACCGATATATATTCAGGTAATTATGCTTTTCGTGTTCAGCGTATATGTATATTTATTTATCTGTAGAAAGAAGGAATAAATTTAAAGACTCAGACTAGAATTTAGTACGACTAATTGAAGCTTTGCCCTAAATAAAAATCAATTTTTCGGCTAAAGCCGTATCATGGGTAAGAAAATTTAATTTTCCCCGAGATAAATCTCGGGGCTATTTAAAAATAAATCCTAAAATAATTTTTTTAAAAAATAATAGCCCCGCGCTTCAAAATGATTAATAAGCGAGTAAAAATAGCCCCGTGCTTTAGCACGGGGATTAGAGAAACGAAAAACAAAAGGGCTTTCTCGAAGAGATCCTTCGGATAGCCTAAAAGAATTATTGGGCTAAAGCCCAAGGAAGTCTGGGAGTATATCCTTTGTTTTACCCGACCTGAAGTTCGGGGCTATTCACAATCAAATTAATAATCGAATAAATAATTGTCCACTTCTGTAAATGGGGGATTAAAGAATTAAAAAAATAATAATGCGCTTTTTTCCAAATAAATATATCGGAACATACAGGGGTCTGTTTCGTACTTTTGTAAGGAACGTATTCCAATCTGTTACATATATTCACTCTAACAACAAATCTACCTTGTCTCTCTGATACATTACCGTTAATTTTTCATCTCAATAAATACATTTTTAGTAAAGCAATCATCAAAAGAGAAAATAATGTCTGATAAACTTACTTGTCAAGGCTCGTCTTCGACGAGACTGATTGAATGCATTCCGAATTTCTCCGAAGGTCAAAGACCAGAAATCATAAAACAAATCACTGATGAAATAGAAAAAGTTGAAGGAGCAAAACTTCTGGACGTAGATCCCGGTTACGATATGAATCGAACAGTTGTTACTTTCATCGGTTCACCTGAAGCAGTTAAACAAGCTGCATTCAACTCAATTAAAAAAGCAGCCGAACTGATTGATATGAGCAAGCACAAAGGGTCACATCCACGAATGGGTGCAACAGATGTTTGTCCCTTTGTCCCGGTAAGCGGAATTACAACTGAAGAATGTATCGGGCTTTCTAAGGAAGTTGCAAAAAAAGTTGGTGAGGAATTAGGAATCCCAGTTTATCTTTACGAAAAATCAGCAACCAAACCAGAAAGAGAAAATCTTGCAAAGATTCGTCAGGGTGAATACGAAGCGCTCGAAGAAAAATTAAAAAAGCCTGAATGGAAACCTGATTTCGGTCCGGCAAAGTTTAATGCAAAAGCTGGTGCAACTGTAATCGGAGTAAGAGAGTTTTTAATTGCATACAATATTAATCTCAATACTCGTGAAGTGAACCACGCAACTGATATAGCTTTTGAAATAAGAGAAAAAGGAAGATCAGCACGCCGGGTAAATAATGGAAATTTTTACTATAAGAGTGATGACATACTGAAATATGAAAAAGGAAATTATCCTTGCGGCGATTGTGATTTCAATGGTAAGACACTTAAAGAAACAGTGGAGCATTGCAGAGAAAAACACCAGTACGATCTTGCAGATATTCTTGAGCAGCACGGCATTGATCCGGAAAAAACTGAAGGACAGTCAGTAAAGAAACCGGGTAAGTTCAAATACTGCAAAGCAATTGGCTGGATGGTGTCGAAATATGATCGTGCTCAAATATCTATCAATCTAACCAACTATAAAGTAACTTCAATGCATCACGTTCTTGAAGAAACAAGAAAATTAGCGATGGAAAGAGGACTTGTTGTAACTGGAAGTGAAATTGTCGGCATGGTTCCTTATCCGGCTTTGCTGGAGACAGGAAAATTCTATCTTAAGCAGCAGCATCGTTCCATAGGTGTTCCGGTAAAAGATATTTTAAATACTGCAGTTCAGTCCCTTGGATTAAATGATGTATCGGAATTTAAAATAGAAGAGCGAGTTCTCGGGCTTCCAAAGAATCTTGAGGCTGCTTTAGTGGAAATGAAGTTGACAGATTTTATTGATGAAGTTTCGCGTGAATCTCCGGCACCAGGCGGTGGATCAATTGCAGCTTTGGCTGGTGCATTAGGTGCTTCACTTTCTTCGATGGTGAGCAACTTAACTGCAAATAAACGAGGAAGTGATGCTGTGGATAAAATATTGAATGATGCGGCTGAGGAATGCCAGCAAATTAAAGAAGCATTGGTAAATGCTATTGATGAAGACACAAATGCTTTCAATGCTTATATGAATGCACGACGACTTCCCAACAAGACTGCTGAAGAAAAGAAAGCCCGTGAAGAAGCAATGCAGGCTGGATTAAAGAAGGCGGTTATGGTTCCGTTAAATACAGCAAAACAAAGTTTGAGAGCAATCGAAATTGCAGAAGTAGTTGCAAAGAACGGAAACCCGAATTCAATCACTGATGTCGGCGTTGGTGCACAAAGTGCATACACTGGTGTACTTGGAGGAATTTATAATGTGCTCATAAACCTGAAAGATATTAAAGACCAAAAGTTTGTTGATGAAATGAAGAAGACGTGTGCTGAATTAAAAACTACAGCACAAAATAAACTGGGTGAAGTTTTAATTTTTGTTGAAAATAAATTGTAACCACTTATTTATCAACCTTAAGTGTAAAAATTTGTCCAATCAAGTGATTTCTTTTCAAATACTCATTGAATTTGTTCACATTTGTACAATAAGTTAAAAACTAGTAATAACGAATCGGAGTTATAAATGAAATACTTCCTCTCATATTTATTTGTATTTATTTTTTCAATAAGCATTTTTGCACAAGATGATTTAACCCGTCTACTCCGTTTCCCCGACATCAGCAAAGATAAAATCGCTTTTGTTTATGCCGGGGATATCTGGATTGTTGAGGCAAACGGCGGAACTGCAAGACAACTTACTTCTCACGAAGGAATTGAACTCTTCCCGAAATTTTCTCCCGATGGAAGATGGATTGCATTTTCCGGTGAGTATTCAGGCACAAGACAGGTTTACATTATTCCGGTTGAAGGCGGAACTCCAACACAGTTAACTTATTACAATGATGTTGGTGTCATGCCTCCGCGTGGCGGATTTGATTACCAGGTCCTCGGCTGGACACCCGATGGAGAAAATGTTTTGTTCAGAGGGAACCGTTTGCCATGGGGAGAGAGAATGGGAAAATATTTTACTATTTCAATCGATGGCGGATTTGAAGTTCCGCTGCAAATTCCTGAAGGTGGTGGTGGAATGCTTTCACCTGATGGATCAAAAATGGTTTACACACCGATTGAACGTGAATATAGAACCTGGAAAAGATACCGCGGTGGTCGAGCGCAGGATGTATGGATCTATGATCTGAAAAATAATACCACAGAAAAAATTACTGACTGGCTTGGAACAGATAATCAGCCTCTATGGGTCGGTAATAAAATTTATTTTACTTCTGACAGAACCGGAACACTCAATCTTTATTCTTACGATCTCACTTCAAAACAAACTGTTGCTGTTACAGAATTTGATAATTACGATGTCCTCTGGCCAAGTGAAGGCGAGGACAAAATTGTTTATGAAAATGGTGGATACATCTTTAAATATGACATCACAGCAAACAAGAATGAAAAAGTTCCGATAAAAGTATTTGGAGATTTTTCTGGCACAGTTCCGTACATCAAAAATAACAAAAGTAATATCGAATGGTTTGAAATTTCACCAACAGGAAAGAGAGCTTTATTCGGTGCAAGAGGGGATGTGTTCACTGTTCCGTCAGAGAAGGGTGAAATATCTAACATAACTCAAACCCCGGGAATACGTGAGAAAGATCCTGTATGGTCGCCAGATGGAAAATGGATTGCGTATCTATCAGACAGAACAGGTGAGTATGAAATCTTTATGAAATCGAGTGATGGTAGCGGCGAAGAAAAACAAATTACAAACGATGGGGCAATCTGGCGTTTCTCTCCACTGTGGTCGCCCGATAGTAAGAAGCTTGCATACTCTGATAAAAATCAGAAGCTCTCGTATGTTGATGTAAACAGCGGCGGGCCTGTTGAAGTTGACCACAGCACATTCAATGATATTACCGATTACAAATGGTCACCCGACAGTAAATGGATAACTTATACTAAAGGCAGCGAATCAAGAATGACTTCCATCTGGGTTTATTCACTTGATCAGAAAAAAACTATGCAGCTTACAAGCGAACTTACCTCCGAATTCAATCCTGTGTTTAGCAAAGATGGAAAGTATCTCTACTTCTTTTCGAACCGTGATTTTAATCTGAAGTTCAGCGGCTGGGAGTTCAATTATGTTTACACAAATCCGACAAGAGTGTATGCAGCCGCACTCAATAACGATATACCAATTCTATTTCAACCAAAAAGTGATGAAGAAAAAATTAATGATGAAACAAACAATGATGAAAAAAACGCAAATGAGAATGGGGAAGTAGTAATTAAAATAGATTCTGAAAATTTTGAAAACAGGATTACTGTTCTTCCGGGGAAATCGGGAATTTATGGCTCACTTCATCAAGCCGAGAAAGGTGTATTGTATATTTATCGTGATGACTCAGGATCAAAATTAAAATTCTTTAATCAGGAAGATGAAAAAGAAGTAACTGTTCTTGAGGAAATAGGAAACTACGTTGTCTCTTCTGATGGCAAAAAGATTTTATACTCCAAAGGTGGTGATTATGGAATTGTTGATGTTAAGGAAAACCAAAAAAATACTGATGGAAGAATTGACCTCAGCAAGTTTGAAATGAAGATTTACCCTAAGGAAGAGTGGATGCAGATTTTTGCAGATGGCTGGCGATTACTGCGTGACTGGTTTTATGATCCGAATATGCACGGGCTCGATTGGAAGGAGATGAGAACTAAATACGAGCAATTAGTTCCTTTCGTTTCACATCGGATGGATCTCGATTACATTTTCGGGGAGCTTGGCGGTGAGCTGAATGCAGGTCACGTTTACGTTAACTGGGGAGATATAAAAAGAGTTGAACGGAAAGACGGCGGACTTCTCGGCTGCGAAATTGAAGCTGACAAATCTGGCTACTATAAAATCACAAAAATATTTAAAGGTGAAAACTGGCATGCTGATTTTCGCTCACCTTTAACAGAATACGGAGTAAATGTTAAAGAAGGTGATTTTATCATATCTATTGATGGAAACGAGTTAAGTGCTGATGTAAATCCATACAAATATCTTGAGAACAAAGCGGATAAAGTTGTAACTCTTCTAATCAATTCTAATCCATCAAAAGACGGTTCAAGAGAAGAAAAAATTAAACCGGTCAAAAGTGAATCTAATCTACGCTATCTTGACTGGGTTGAATCAAGAATGAAAATGGTTGATGAATTATCCGGCGGCAGGATTGGTTACATCCATATTCCCAACACAGCAGCTGACGGGAACAGGGAGTTATTTAAATTTTTCTACCCTCAAACAAATAAAGATGCTTTGATTATTGACGACCGGTACAATGGCGGCGGATTTATTCCTGACAGAATGATTGAACTTTTAGAAAGATCTACTCTTAGTTACTGGGCACGCAGAGGCATAGAACCATTTTCAACTCCCGGCTTTGCTCACGACGGACCCAAAGCTTGTTTGATTAATGGTTACTCTAGTTCTGGCGGTGATGCATTTCCTTATTATTTCAGGCAGAAGGGATTGGGAAAAATCATCGGCACAAGAACCTGGGGAGGACTTATCGGTTTGACTGGTAATCCTGGTTTTATGGATGGCGGTTCAATCAGCATTCCGACATTCAGAATTTTTGATTTAGATGGAAACTGGATTATTGAGAACGAAGGTGTTTATCCCGATATCGAAGTTGTTGATCGTGCTGATCTGGTCGTTCAGGGAAGAGATCCTTCTTTAGAAAAAGCTGTTGAAGTTTTACTGGAAGAGTTGAAGAACAATCCACCGAAAAAGATTGTTGTTCCTCCACCACCGGATGAATCGAAGAAATAGGCAACGGCCCCTCTCCCGACCTCTCCCCACTCGTCTCGGCTTTGCTGAGGCAAAGATGGAAAGGGGAGAGGTGGAAGCTGTTTAATAACTATTCATTGTGATTACAATTTTTTTAAATTGAGCCCTCTCCTTTGGAGAGGGTTGGGAGAGGCCTCTTATTCCTCACTCTCAACTTCGTACTTTACAATTTCATATCCTTTGTAAGTTTCGTAAGCAGCGAAGAGAACTCCTACCAAAACCGATGTCATCCCAAGCAAGAAAAGAATTGTTATAAAACTATTCAATCTTGTGATGTCTAATAAATATCCAAATCCAATCAAAAGGGAAGTAAGGACAAATAAGGCAACTGCAATTGTATATGATAATACAGCGTTTCTAACAAGACCTACTCTGTAAGTAAGTCTTTCAAGCTGCTTTGAAATACTTTCAAATCTTACATTTTCCTGGAAAGTAAATTCCTTTTCACCCAGTTTGTGTAACGCTCTTCTTCGCTCCTCATTAAGAGTGCGAATTCTGTTAACTACCAAAGAATATTTATTATTCATTCCGAGAAGAAGAAGTCCGCACGCGGAGATCATTATTCCTGGTGCAAGCATTAATTGAATTATTTGTACGATAGAGGATATTTCTGGCATAGTGGTAATTATTTTTTGAGTAAATATAATGAAAAGTGATAGATGAGTTGATGTGCTGTCTTCACGGATCGAGCATAGTGATCCAGTATATTTAATAAAAGTTTACTAGTTAATTACTTGATATGTCAGCAGGCTATCTTAGTATCAATTATTAATTTACACGATACTTTATGATACGTAGTTACATTTCATTGCTATTATTGCAAAGCCTTTTTATATATTTGTCTGTTCGCTAACCAGTCAAACTAATTTAATATTAATATTCTGAAATGCCGTTATTGATTATGCAGGTCGGAGCTACAACTAAAATGTATATTTATTCTATAATAGCATTACTAACATTATATTCAGTCCAAATTTTTGCGCAGGATATCTCCTTCAAACATCTGACAACAGATGACGGATTATCCAATAACCAGGTACTTGATTTAATTCAGGATAAATCCGGTTTTATCTGGATGGCAACCGATGATGGACTAAATCGTTTTGATGGTTATAGTTTCAAAGTATACCGCAATATTCCCGGAGACTCAACATCGCTGTCAGATAATAGTGTCTGGACTTTATTTGAGGACAGGAACGGATTTATCTGGATAGGGACGAAAAGCGGTGATTTAAATCGTTATAATCCACAAACAGATGAGTTTACTAATTGGAAAATAAAATCTGAGTTTGTAGAAGAAAGCAGTATAACAGCAATTTATGAAGATCGTTCAGGTGCTATCTGGATTGGCACTTATAAGAGCGGAGTTTACAGATTTGAACCGAAAACCGGAACGACTGAAGAATGGAATAACAACTCATCCTCACCATCCACTATAACAAATAATTTTATCACATCTATTCTTGAAGATAATGATGGTAATATATTGATTGGTACTTACCTGGGCTTAAATATTTTTAATTATGAAAAATCAAAAAGTAAATTCACGCATATTTACAGTGACCGGAATAATCCGAATTCTCTCAGCAACAATCTAATCTGGTCATTAACAAAGTCAGGAAATGATTCAAACTTAATCTGGATTGGTACCGCTGACGGATTAACTGATTACCGTTCAGATAAAAAAACTTTCTTCCGAATACAGATACCAAATCCTGAAAGTATCCAATTTGGAACCGGAGCGGGTAATGTAATTGAGGAAATAAATCATGGTGAAAAAATTCTTTGGGTAGATTCCTACGCAGGACTTTTAAAATTAAATACCAGTAACGGATACTTCGTAAGGTATTTGGCAAATCAGAGTAAAACGGATTACCTGATAAGTAACCAGATAAATAAAATTATTCGCGATCGGTCAGGTGTAACATGGATTGCTACAGAGAATGGCATAAGCTTCTTTACGTTAAAAGGTTCAAAGTTTAATAAAGCGTATTCAGGAATTAATAATCCCTTTGGCTTGACTGAACTTAATGGCAAAAACATAACTGCAATATTTCAGACATCAGATAAAACAATTTGGTATGGAACTTCTGATGGTTTGTATTATTCGGAAAAAAAAGAGGATAAGATTAGTCTAAGAAAACATTCTGGCTTTAATGATGTCAATATCTGGTCATTATGTGAAGATCGTTTAGGTAATTTATGGATCGGCACTTACGGTAAAGGGCTATACTTACTTAATTTGAAAACAAACTCGGTTAATAAGAAAGATTTAATTGACTCGCAATTACGAACACAATCTGTAAATTTTATTAAATCACTATTCGTTGATGATGATAACAATCTTTGGATTGGTTTCTGGGGGCTTGGTCTGGCTAGGTTGAACTTGGTGAAAGATGAAATAAAAGTATGGCTGAGTAATGCTGACACAAACAAAAACAGCATCAGTCATAATGATGTTTGGTCAATTTTTCAGGATAGTAAAAAAAGGCTGTGGATTGGAACAAACGGAGGCGGACTTAATCTTTTTGTTCAATCTGAAGAGGGAAAATTTTTACGCTGGTTATCAGATACAAATGAACCTAACAGTTTAAGCAGCAATAGCATTAATGCGATTATTGAGTCATCGGCAAATGCCAATAAAGATAAAACGGTTTTATGGCTGGGAACAATGCGTGGTCTAAATAAAATTGTAATTAACAGCACAGCTGATGTAAAAGATGGCGAGCTTTTCAAATTAGATGTAACCATTTATACAGTTGAGGACGGTATAGCGGATAATTCAGTGAATTCAATTCTCGAAGATGAATCAGGTAATATCTGGCTGGGTACAGGATCAGGAATAAACTATTTCGATGTTGAAAAACAAAAGTTTACTAATTTTACAAAAGCAGATGGAATAATAGGCGGTCACTTCAATACATTTTCAGCTTGCAGAGAAGTGAATGGCGTTTTGCTTTTTGGCAGCACAGCAGGATTGAACTATTTCGTACCGGAAGAAATATTTTTATCCAATTATATACCACCAGTTGTCCTAACTGATTTTCAGATTTTTAATAAGTCAGTTAACAGAGAAAATAATCCATCATTCATTTCGAGCATTACACAAATCACAGAAATTCCGGTTTCTTATGACGAGAATGTTTTCTCCTTTGAGTTCGCTGCATTGGATTACAATTCACCGCAGTCAATTCAATATGCTTATATGATGGAGGGATTTGATAAAGAATGGATTTACAGCGGCAGCAGGAGACTTGCAACTTACACAAATCTCGATCCTGGCGAATACACATTTAAAGTAAAAGCAACTAATGCAGATGGAGTCTGGAATGAAAATGCAAAATCAATTTTAATTATAATTACTCCTCCGTTCTGGATGACATGGTGGTTTAGATCAATTTTAATATTTGCATTTCTTTCTCTCGGACCTATAATTTATTATAGAAGAGTATCTCAGTTGAAGAAAGAAAAACAAATTCAGATTGAATTTAGCGGACAATTAATTCAGTCACAAGAGTACGAAAGAAAAAGAATTGCGTCTGAGCTACATGACAGCCTTGGGCAGGATTTGCTGGTAATAAAAAACCTTGCACTTCTTAACAAGAACAAAGACGATCAGTTCGAAGAAATATCCAAAACTGCAAGTGGGGCTCTTGATGAGGTTAGAAGAATTTCTTACAATCTTCATCCATATCAGCTGGACAGGTTGGGTTTGAGTAGGGCAATTAGCTCAATGTTTGGAAATATTGAAGGAGCATCCAAAATAAAATTTGATCTACAGGTTGATAACATAGATAATCTTCTAAGTAAAGATAAGGAAATTAATATTTTCAGAATTGTTCAGGAATGTGTAAACAACATCTTAAAACATTCCGGGGCCAGTGTTGCGACTGTTACAGTTCAGCATATTGAAAATCAAATAAAAATTGAAATCGCAGATGACGGTAAGGGATTTGATTTTGAATCAGCAAAAGAGCAATCAAGAGGATTGGGTCTGAAAAACTTAATTAATCGGGTTTCACTTCTTAATGGAAAAATAGATTATAGTTCGACTTCTGAATTTGCAACGTTCATTAAAATTCAAATTCCGGTGAATAATGAACAATAAAATCAAAATAATTATAGCAGATGATCACCCTATGATGCGGAGCGGGGTTAAATCCGTTTTACTTACCGATCCGCAAATTGAAATTATTGCGGAAGCAAAGGACGGTGAAGAGGCATACAACCTGATTTTGAAGCATCAGCCCGATGTTGCGTTGTTAGATGTAGAGATGCCGAAGATGACCGGACTGGAAATTGCGAGAAGAATTGCATCTGAAAAAATTAGAACCAGAGTTGTCTTTCTGACAATGTACAAAGAAGAAGATATGTTCAATGAAGCAATGGACTCCGGCGCTTATGGATATGTTTTAAAAGAAAATGCTGTTGAAGATGTACTGGAAAGTGTTAAAACAGTTTCTGAAAACAGATATTACATAAGCCCGAATATTTCAGGCTATCTCGTTAAAAGATTGAACACACGAAATGACTTTACTTCACAACAGCCATCAATAAATGATTTAACAAAATCAGAGCGGGCAATACTAAAATTAATCTCACAGGATAAAACTACTCAACAAATTGCAGATGAACTGCATATCAGTTACAAAACAGTAGAAAACCACCGCAACAACATTTCAAAAAAATTAAACCTCAGCGGCACACACAGCTTAGTCAAATTCGCAATAAAGAATCGTTCCCTCCTTTAACTCTTAGTCATTATTAGTCATTCGCTTTGATATCATTGGTTGATGTTAATTTCTCAAGACTATTAAATGACTTTCCCTTCCTTGTCCATTACTCCCTGAAGAACGCTTGCTTCCCCATCTTCCATTTACCATCAAACATATTCCATAAACTAAGGGTTTCCACCTATATAAAATGAGTGTTCTCACCGATTTATTTCAAGTCAGCTTAAGTCCATCTTTACACTAAAAATGATAAGCATTATGAAATTACTATTAGTTGACGATAACGACAGAATAAGAAAGATGATGAGAAGTATTTACTCTCCTCATTTTGATGAGGTAATTGAATGCGATGATGGCGAATCTGCTGTTCTTGCATTTGACGGGAATAATCCTGATTGGGTTGTAATGGATATTAACCTGCCTACCGGCAAGGCAGGAATGAAAGAGATGGATGGAATTGAAGCAACGGAAAAAATTATTACCGCACATCCTGATGCAAAAGTAATAATTGTATCACAGTACAACGATGAAACAACAATCGATGCTGCCAAAAGAGCGGGAGCAGTCGAGTTCGTAAGTAAAGAAAATCTTTATAAGGTAATTGAAGTAATAAATAAAAATAACAAGGAACAAAAATGAGAACATTCAACTATACGATCATTCTTATTCTTCTAATCGCAGCAGCAGGTTTTGCCCAGGTTAAGTACACATGGACTGGTGGCACAGGTTCATGGCAAACTGCAAGTAACTGGAATCCGAATGGAGTTCCCGGAGTAGCAGATACGGCAGTAATAAATAGCGGAACTGTAACCACAGATCAGGCGGTGACTGTAGCTGGTATTTTTCAAAATGGTGGAATAATAAATGGAACAGGTAATATAAGTATTACTGCTAAATTTATTTGGGTAGCTGGTACTCAAGCAGGCACTGGCACAACAACGATAACCTCGACAGGCACAGGAATTATGACAACAGGGAATGGAAAAGTACTATCAAGAATATTTGTGATAGATGGATTGCTGGAATTTCAGAGTTCGGGTCCATTAAGTTTCTCAACAGGAGCTCAGGCAGTAAACAACGGAACAATAGATTTTCAGGCGAATGTAAGCCTTGGAAATATAAATGGAACAATAGTAAACAATGGGACATTGCTAAACAGTTCAGCAACCGGTGGAGGAATATTAGGCGCACCGTTTACCAATAATGGAAC
>DATIJX010000052.1:0-9348 GCA_035478175.1 Ignavibacteriaceae bacterium | reverse complement strand
AACTTCACCTTTTTCAACAATTGTAAGGTCGTAGTAGTAATCGCTGGCATAAACTTCCGCCCAGGTTTCTTTATTCCCCTGTTTTAAAAACATATAACCCCGGTTTTTAAAAGGTTCATAAATCTGACCACCAATATTTTTAATTGCATTTGTAAAATTTCTTACAATCTTTAACGGAGCTTCTTCACATTCGCATTCGTAATAGATTGTTGTTTTAGTTCCTTCAACAATTGATTCGGTTTCGCCGTCCAGTGTAAAAGTATAAGACCCGAATTCTTCAACAGTATATTCTTTTATGCTGAAACCAGAAATCCTGTTAAACATTGGATGATCTTTGCTGCCTGCTATATCCTGCGGGAAGGACAGCGAGCAGAAAATAAAAAGCGAAAGAACTGTTATGATGATTTTCATTTTTTCCTCCAATAAGTTTTACTTTATTAATAACATTTTTTTAGTTTCTATAAATTTTCCTGCACGCAATTGATAGAAATAAATTCCACTTGCCAGATTCCGGACTTCGCCTGAAGGTAAACCGGAATGACTATGCGCATCGAATACAACTTCATAACTTCCTGCAGGTTTTTCTTCGTTAACTAAAGTTGCAACTTCGTTACCAAGAATATCATAAACCTTAAGCGTTACCTGCGAGATGCTGGATACTTGATACTGGATTCTGGTTGAAGGATTAAATGGATTGGGATAGTTTTGATTTAATGAAAACACTGATGGAGTTCTTACTATTTCAGATTGTAAATCTGCTATATAATCGCCCCCGCCGAATGTCCAAGTTTCATTTATTTCACCTGAATTAGAGGCTCCACCGAATAAAACAACGAATTTTGTTCCATCTAAACAAGTCTGACTCATCATGTGCTGATAGAGCTCAGGAGGATTAATACTGTTTAAGTCTTTAGTCCATGAAGTATCATCCAGATTAAATACCCATGTTTCATCCATTACTAAACTGTAGGTTTTCCTGCCACCGTAAAGCATAACTTTATTATTGCCGATTGAAACTATCGAATGCTGATACCGATTTAAAGGATTAATGGCGGGAACCAATTCTGTCCAAATATTTAATGTTAAATCATAAATCCAGGTATCCTTTTTTACGGTAGCCGTATCATAACCTCCGTAAAGAAGGAATTTATTCTCAGAAATTTCGGCCATTTTATGATAATGCCGTGGGGAAGGTTTTTCTCCAACAGGTGTAACTTGCGTCCACATATTTTCGCTAAGGTCGAATATCCACATATCATCTAGATAGCCGGGATCGCCCACTCCCCCATGCAATAAAACTTTATCATCTCCGATATAACATAGTTCGTGAGAATATCGCTCACCTGGAGAATTTGGTGGTGAAAGCTGCAGCCAGGTATTAGTACTTAAAGTATATAACCATGTATCGCCGAGATAAGCGGGGTAATAACCTCCGAACAGAATGACCCTGTCTTCACCAATATAAGAGATTGCAATGTCTCGTCTGACAGAAGGAGGATTTAAAGGATCTAAATTTGTCCATATATTATCACTTAAATCATAAACCCAGGTATCATTAGCATAAGGACCGGGATAACCTCCATTTCCACCAAAGCAGAGAACTTTATCATCGCCTATATAAGCTAAGCCATGACCAAAACGGGCAAGAGGCACTTGTCCTGACGGTGTTTTCTTCACCCAATCATCAGCGGCATTTGCCATAAAACAAATATTTAACAAAGATATTAAAAGAATTTTTTTCATGATTGACCTCCTCAATTATTTTATTAACGTGAATTTTTTTGTTTCACTAAACGCATCGGCCTGCAAGCGATAGAAATATACTCCGCTTGATAATTTGCTTGCATCAAATTCAATCTCGTATACTCCCGCACTTTGTTCTTCGTTAACCAGAGTTGCAACTTCGTTACCAAGAACATCATAAACCTTAAGCGTTACCTGCGAGATGCTGGGTACTTGATACTGGATTCTTGTTGACGGATTAAATGGGTTTGGATAGTTCTGCAATAATTCATAATCACCGGCAATAACCGGATTATCTTCAACAGGAAGCGCACCAGGATCATCGGCATCGGAAATTACCCAGTCGCCGAAGGATGTTTGTCCTGTTACTGTTAACCAGTTATTTATAGTACTGGTATCGGATGATAATCCAGGTCCATTCCAGTTTGAACCATCCCATCGCCATAAATTCAGATCACTCTCAACTTCTCCATTAAGCTCTGTATCTTTATAACTCAATGTGATGTCGAAAGTGGCTCCGCTTCCAGTTGATGTAATTTCATACCATCTTTGTAAGCTGGCTGAGGCATAAGTATGAGTCTCACCGGGATGAACGGTTATATCAATTTCTGAAAGCGAACCCGGCGTTGTTACATTTATCTTTGCTCTAACCTGACCACCAAAATAGTATTCACCTGCTCCATTAATACTCTTTAAAACTCTGCTTCCCGTATATTCATTTGCACCAATATCCATTACCCAACCCATATTGTGGTTAGTTGTTTGGTTATAAACCATAGTATCTGCACCAGCATCAATACAAGGAGAATTATAGAGAAGTGTGAAAATGCCATTTGCCGGGTCAGTTAATTGTGGATTTGCTAGTACATCATTGTGGGAAGTAAAGTTGGAATTATAATTAGATCCATTATTATAAAAGCAATTGTTCCAATTATTAGTTAAGATTTCACCGGAAAATACTGCGACGCTATCACTTCCTGAAACATTGTGATCCATGAAGATATTATTCTTCATTTTAAAATTGTAACCGCCATACCAATAATACACTCCGCTTCCGTTACCCGATGCAAAGCCCAATCCTTTATTTGCGTTATGATAGAAAGTATTATTGCCCAGTGTGCAATGTGCAGCATTATATGACCAGGCACCGCCGCCATATCCGTCAGCCATTTGTGAAGCAAGATTATTGGAAATAATATTATATGAAATTGAGTGCCCTGCGAAAACAATACCGCCACCTCTGCCTTCACCATAAACAGATGCTATATTATTGTCTATAATGTTATATTCAAATATCGCGTCTGTGCCTTGCATTGATACTCCGCCACCAACACCAACATATCCCGAACTAATGCAGGCTTTATTATTTGCTATTATATTATTCTTAATTTGAACATCACCGCTGCAAGCAATTCCACCTCCGCTACCCTCCTGTCCGCTAGATCCAACGTTATCTGTTATTTCATTCTGATATACATAATGACCATTGCCATTAATGTCGATCCCGCCACCTGTTCCACCTCTTGAAGTTGAGGCAATATTGAACGATATATTGTTTGATAGAATTTGCACAACACCATTTATAACGTAAATACCTCCTCCAAATCCGTAGCCTGCATTACCATAACTTCCATTCGATGCTATATTGTTTGAAATGATATTGTCTGAAATTACAGCATAAGAATTACTACAATAAATCCCGCCCCCATGTGCTGATCCGTTAGTAGTGGCTATATTGTTATTAATAATATTATGATGAATTTGCGGCATGGATACATCATCGGAAGATATTCCTCCACCATCTCCATACCTTATAATACCGGCAACATTTGAATCAATAGTACAGTACTGTATAATAGGATTTGTACCAGTGCCTGTAATTGCGATACCACCTCCATAGCTCTGATCATAAATAGTTGCTGCCGTATTTTTGTAAACCCAGCAATTTTCAATTACCGGGTCGGCATTAGACAAAATAAGAATCCCACCGCCGTATAAAGCATTAATTGTTTCAAGTGTGGCTTCGCCTTCGGTGATTTTTAGTCCTCTGAGGTGAGTAGAATTTGAGATGCCACTGGTACTGATTGTAAATATGCGGCATCGAATAGAAGTATCAGGCTTTATTATACACTGGCTGCTATCGTATAACGCTGTGTTCCATGAATTATTTGAACCGTCATCGGATGTAATCATTCTGTTACTTGTAAGCGATAAACTGGAAGTGATTAAATATGTACCGTATTTTACAAGAATTGTATCTCCTGCTGCCGAAACGCTGATGGCAGCCGAAATAGTTTTTTTCGCCAAAGCCCAGCTCAATCCTGAGCCGCTATCATTTGGCCTGGCATTATCAACAAAATATGTAGCAGGATATGTTGTTGCTGCAAGCAATAATGCAAATACAAAAGTGCTAAAAAGATTTTTAATTTTCACAGTACTATCTCCTATTATTTAATTGATATTTAATTAATATTATTTCCGTTTATCTAATTTTTTATGTGATGTATTTGGCCGCTGAAAGTTTTCCTCATACACTATTTCAATAAAATCATCTTCTTCGTTTGAATTAATTCTCCCGCTTTCAGCTGATAGAAATATATTCCTGATGCCAGATTCCGGACGTTGCCGGAATGACTATTCGCGTTAAACTCAACTTCATAACTTCCGGATGGTTTTTCTTCGTTAACCAGAGTTGCAACTTCGTTACCAAGAACATCATAAATCTTAAGCGTTACCTGCGAGATGCTGGGTACTTGATACTCGATTCTGGTTGAAGGATTAAAAGGATTGGGGTAGTTTTGCTCGAGCTTAAAAGTAAAAGGCAAAGTAATTTCATCGTCAACATCAGAAACAAAACCAACAGGTCCACCGGGCTCAACGATATATCCGTTTACTGTTATATCATTATCTCCACGTTCGCCATCAATAAAATGAAGATCAACAATGTTTGGCTGGGTTATTTCAGCACCTGTTTGTGAATCATACATAAACTGATACCAGTGAGGTAAAGGAAGAACCGGTGTCTGCCCATATTTGCAATAATCGGTTATTACAGCACCCTGAGGCAAATACATTCTTACCACAACTGATCCTGTCATTCCCTGTAAGTCAATAATAAAACTGAAAAAGCCAACGGGGAATTCCAGGTTTGGGGCATTTCCCGGAGATGGATTATCAATTGCTCTTACATCAATTAGATTATAACTACTCGGTACGGCAAGAGTTAAATAATGTTCATCATTATAATTCCAGAATGAAGTTACATTAGATTGGTTCCAATCAGGCGTTCCATCATTATTGCCGTCATAGGTCGGATCATTTCCATTTGGTCCTTTTTCTTCCGTATCTGAAATACCATCACTATCGTTATCAACCATCATCTCTATTGAGCCGATATCAGCAACATTATTTCCATCTCCATTTCCATCTTGAGGTCTTTCTATTCCCCGCTGATCAATTGGTAGGCATGTAAGATTATTCCCATTATCAATTGCTGGACTTCCGGTTAAAAGTGGATGAGCCATTACCGTAGAAGAATAATTTTGAAGTGATCCTAACAAAGGATCCTGATTATAAATATTTCCAGTTTCGTCCCCGAAAATAGTAGCAGCAGCTTTGTTTTGAATTAGATTGTATCCTCGGGAATAAATCCTTCCAAACACATCTTTACTTGAAGTGTTTGAAGTATTACCTGCGACAATAGTATTAGATAATATTATAACAGAATCGACTAAAGCAGCAGAAGTATCGAATATCCCACCACAGTTATTTGCATAATTATCGGAGACTGTGCAATTGCTCATATTTAAAAATCCCCAAACATAAATTCCCCCACCACGTGTCGGATGCGAATTTCCTGAAACTGTACAGTTATACATATTAAGCTTACCTGCATTATAAACTCCTCCACCGCCGTATACCGCATTTCCCGAGGTAGAATTATTACAGATAGAAGTATTTTTTATGTATGCAGTTACTTCAGAACCTAAAGTTATCCCGCTACCACCGACATAACTTTGATTATTTAATATCAGGCAGTTTTCAATGTACAAAACACCAGTAGTGAAAACAGCAATCCCACCCCCACCGGAATTTTGATAAACAGATTCATTATCCTTGATTATACAATTAATAATTCTTACCGTATCTCCAACACCACATATACCTGCACCACCGCCAGATGTGCTTCTTCCATTCTTAAAAGTCAATCCCTGAAATAGAAAGTTCTTCCCATAGCAATAATTAATGTAAACGACCCGTCCATTTTGATTAGCAGAGATAGCAAGTAGATCGGGCCCGGGACCAATCATAACAAGACCATCTGTAAGTTGTAAGACACCTGTATTATAAATAGTGCCTCGAACATTAGTCGAAAAGAGAATGGTGTCCTGTCCGGCTAATGCATTGGCATCTTGAACGGCTTGCATTAAAGAACCCGCACCGGATGAATTTGTATTTGTTACAATAAATCTTTCTGCTTTTAGACTTGATGTTGTGCAAAGAATAAAAACTGAACAGCACCACAAAATGTTTAGTAAATTTTTCATTTCATCCTCCTTGGTGTTAAATAAGCATCCCTCAAACAAAATATTTTTATCAACATTACTTTATCAGCAGCATCTTTTTTATACTTACAAATATTTCAGATTGATTTTCTAACATTGCTGCTTCAATCCTGTAGATGTAAACTCCGCTTGAAAGTCCGGCAGCATTGAAAGTTCGTTCGTACCAGCCCGCATCCATTTCTTCATTTGCAATAGTTTTCACTTCACTGCCGAGAAGATCATAGATTTTTATAATTACATTACTCCTTACCGGTACCCCAAATTTTATTATTGTTGTTGGGTTAAACGGGTTGGGATAATTTTGCTCCAGTTTGAATGAGACTGGCATAGTCAAATCATCTTCAACAGTTACAATCACATCCTCGTAATACATATACCAGAAACCCTGATATTGATTGTGCGAAGAATTTGCTGAGTGATCTATTAATACTTCTCCTGCAGTTGAGTATAAAACATAATTGGAATTGGCTGCTTTATCACCGCCGCTTCCAAATACGCTGTAGGGTATCTGATGCTGTGATAATATTAGCTTAAAAGGAAAAGCAGCTATTATTGCAATGATAAAAATCCTGGTTAAAATTTTATTTTTCATTTCTAATTACTCCTTCATTCATTTTAATTTTATTTTTTGGACCACCTCCACCGGCAGCAGTTTAACAAACTTTTATCCTGCCGCCGGATGGAAATGGACTTTCAGCCTCCAAAATTCAAATAACAAAAGTCACTTATTGAACCTCTCTTAATTTTTCAGGATTATTTTTTTCGTAGTCTATACCCATAGTTTCAGGTAATCCGAAAGCATCCGGATGTATGTATTTACCCGCATCATCACCTTGCTTCAGTTCCTCTACAGGTATGCGGTTCTTTTCTGCAAACGCATCTTTACGAATTCCTGTTACCTGCCACGATACTTTTACATTTGGTTTATCAGTTCTTATTGCAAATTGATTTCCCTGTACTTCCTGAGCGATGATAGCTTGAGCAAAATCACCAATAACTGTTAATTGATATCTGAATTCTTTATTTAGTGCTTCAAACCAATCGGGTAAATTCACAGTAGCATAACCGGAACCATCTGTTACAATATTTCCGTTATAGATATTCATCATATCCGGTGATTCAACAAAGGAGTGATAGAGATATTTATTTTGTGGATCTAGCGGATGATCGATCTTGAATGATCCGCCGCCTTTGGAAAGAGTTCCTGTTACATTAACATTACCAGAAAAATATCCAGCCCAGTTTGTAGTACCTCCCGACACAGAACTATAAATCCCATAGTTAGTTCCTGTTCCTTCTGCGAAACAACGAGCTCCGTATTTGAATCCTGTACCAGATGCATAACCACGAACTGCATAATTTGTACCTCCACCGCCCACAGCTTCAGCAATCAAACCAAAGTAAATAGAATTTCCTGTTGGAAGAACACGCCCTGTTACACCAACGTAGCCACCTACAAAATATCCACCAAGACCATAGTAGTCAGCAGGGACTGATTTTCCATATACTCCAATCGGGTCATAACCTGTTCCTGTTCCGATAATTTCTCCGTGAACAGCGTGAGCAATACCAGATAAACTATCTGTAGTAAAATAACCTGCATATCTTCTGTTTGTTGAAACGTGAAGAGGATAAGATGGGTTGGTTGTGCCGATACCAACATTTCTATTCTGAGTAAATGTCAGTGCGCTAAAATCAACTGCCCCAGATGTATTAATTTTATCAATACGAAGGTAAACATCCGCTTCATTTAATGCCCAGCCTTCGTTATTGGTGTTACTATGGCTCAATAGTAATCTAACTCCCCCATCCCTGAAAATCTTTAAACCTAATCCTGCTGCTGTTGTTGAATTTATTGATAGAGAGTAGTCTGGAGATGTAGTATTAATTCCTAATCTATTCGATGTCTGGTATAAAATTGAATTACCGAGAGTTGTGCTTGCTGAAAAATAAGGCAGGTAGTTTACTGTACCGCTGCCACCAACACCACCCGAAGTTGATGCTATGGTTATGTTCTGTCCACTCGGTGTGATTGTAATATTGCTGCCTGCAACAAGATTAACATTATCCTTGATTGAATTTAGAGACTTAACCACCTGAGCTGAACCAATGTCTGCAGCTGTTATTGTTGCATCAACAATTTTTGCACTGGTTACAGAATTATCACCAAGCATCACAGTAGTAATCCCTCCATTTGCAACGCTAATTGTGCCTGTTGTTGTAATTGGTCCACCTGTTAAACCAGCGCCTGTGTTAACCTGTGTAACTGTTCCGCCGCCGCCGCCGGTAGCAGAAATTGTTAAGTTGTTACCGCTTGGAGTAATGGTAATATTAGAACCTGCGATAAGGCTTACATTATCTTTCAAACCATTTAAACTCTTAACGACCATAGCATCGGCAACATTCATTGCCATAAAACTGTATGGTACAGAAGTTAAGGCAACTCTTGGCGATAGCTCACTCCCGGATTCAATGGTAACACCAAGCCATAAAGGTCCGTTAAAAATTGAGTAGCTCATTGGAACTACACTGCCAAGCCGGGTATTAATCATCCCATCAGCTATGCTGACTACTTTTGATTCCATCCATACAACAGTGCTGCTCAGATCATATAGTCTGAAGGTAATATTATAATTACCATCAGGCACGATATTTCCAAGAGCATCCTTCAATACCCCCTGGTAGTTTACAGTTTCAGGAATGCCCTGAGAAAACATTTCTGTGAATGCTATCAGGGTAAATATCAGAACAAATAGTAAGGCGAGCTTTTTCATTTTTTCCTCCAAAGTTTAGATGAAAGTATTATTTTATTTTTAATAAAATCTTCACTGTCTTTTATTTTATTAATATCATTTTTTTTACCTGAACAAAGTCACTACTCTCCAAACGATAAACATATGTTCCGCTGGGCAGACTGCTTGCATTAAATGTTATTTTATGATAGCCTGATTCATACATTCCTTCTGCTAGTGTTGCCACCTGTTCTCCAAGCATATTAAATAAATTTATTTTAACTTGTGTTGCTTCCGGCAATGAGAAT
>DATIJX010000051.1:0-4725 GCA_035478175.1 Ignavibacteriaceae bacterium | reverse complement strand
AATAATAATATTCAGAAAAAATAGAATCAGCTTGAAAAGCTATTATTTCATACTATTATTTTTCTTTGCATTACAACCCCTGATCAATTCTCAGCAACCGGATACTAAAAAATATATTACAATAATTCCGGGAGAGAATTATGCTGCGGGTGGATTTTATGAATTCTGGTTTGGTGAACACTGGCGTAAAGTCTGGACAACTCCTGTAAAAGTTGAAGTTCTTAACCTTGATAAATTTGCCGGTGGATTGATTCCATTCGAACGAGGCGGGGGAATGCAAACTAAATCACTTCGGTTCCAAGGAAAGGACGGAAAAATATGGAAATTCAGATCCATCGATAAAGATCCTTCAAAAGTTTTACCGGAGGATCTTCGCGAGTCAATTGCAGAAGATTTAGTCAAGGATCAGATTAGTTCAGCCAATCCCTATGCAGCTCTTGTTGTTGCGTCCCTTCTTGATGCTGTAGGGGTTCTGGATGCAACACCACAGTTAGTGTTTATGCCAGACGAAGAAAAACTTGGTGAATATAAAATTGAGTTTGGCGGAATTCTTGGATTCATTGAAGAGCATCCTTCCGAAGGAGAAGATGACTTACCGGGTTTTGAAAATGCAATTGATGTGAAAGGAACTTATAAACTTTTTGATTACTTAGCTAAAAAACGAAATCAAAAAATTGATGCCGAAGAATTCCTGGAAGCACGGTTGCTTGATCTTATTGTTGGTGACTGGGACAGGCATATGGATCAATGGCGATGGGCTAAATACGAAGAAGCAGAAGGAAAGATCTGGAAACCAATTCCACGTGACAGAGATCAGGCTTTTTCAAAGTATGATGGTATCTTTCCTTTTGTCGCAGCTTATCTTGTTCCTCAACTTAACCATTTTGGAGAAGATTATCCGCAGATTGAAGACCTTACCTGGAACGGCAGATTTCTCGATAGAAGAGTTTTAACAGAGCTTGATAAAAAAACCTGGGATTCAGTAACATATTCTGTTCGACAAAAAATTACTGATGAAGTAATTGATGATGCTGTCAAACACCTGCCACCGGAAGTATATGCAATTTGTGCTGATGAAATTGCTTCCAAACTAAAATCAAGAAGAGATAATCTGCAATGGGCATCGGATGAATTTTATGGTCTTGTCAATAAGTATGCTGATGTTTTTTGCAGTGATGAAGATGATTATCTTGAAGTCAACAGACTGGATGATAAATCGACTGTTGTTTCTGTTTTTAAGAGAGACAAATCTTCAGCTGAGGGAAAGGGTGAACCGCTTTTCTATAAAATTTTTGATAATGAGATTACAAAAGACTTGAGGATTCATTTAAACGATGGAGATGATAAAGCTTATGTTTATGGAGAATGTTCCGAAGCGCCGGTGGTTAGAATTGTTGGAGGGAAAGGCAAGGATGAATTAATTGACGAATCAATAGTTTTTGGGTACTTTCTTTCTATAACTCCTTTTTCAGCAGTTCAAGGAAAAACAAAGTTTTATGACAGCGGCGAAAATACTTCTGTGGTGGAAGGATTAGGAACATCATTCGACAATTCATATTGGCCTGAACCAGTCGATGAATTTGAAAAATATGAACCTCAGCAGCTCGACAGAGGTCATAACTGGCTGCCCGTTCCTATTATTGGACTCGATACTGACTATGGTTTGACGATTGGCGGTGGAATTCAACTGAATCAATATGGCTTTAGAGCAATTCCACAGGATTATATGCAGCAGGTAACAGTAAGCTATGCAACACGCTTTGGAAATTATACGGCAGCGTACGAAGCAGATTTTTATTCGGTGTTAAGAGACGGACGCCTGAACTTACTGCTGGAAAAAACTGAACAGTTCGTTGCGCGGTACTTCGGTTATGGTAATGAAACATCTTTTGATATAGATTTAGAAAACAATGATTACTATAAAGTTGATCAGGAATTAATTACATTATTTCCAACAATGTTTTACAACCTTAGTGAAAGTTTAACAGGGAGCTTTGGTATTTCATTCATTCATTCAAAAACTTTTCTGCAAAATGATACACTCCTCACCGGTTTCAGGTATGAAGATTATGGTTTGGGTAAAATCAGTCCATTGGGTTTTCATCTTGGTCTTGCAATTGATGGCAGAAATAGTGTTGACTATCCAACCGAAGGTTATTTTATGAAATTTACCGGCCGATTATTTCCTGAAATATTTAGTGATCCGGAAGGATTTTATTATGCAGGATTTGATCTTAGAAGTTATTTTACACCAAAGTTCAGTTCCTTTGCTACTCTTGCTTTGAGAGCAGGAGGGAGTAAAGTGTTTGGCAAGTATCCGTTTTATGCAGGCGCCACTGTGGGAGGTGAGAATAGTTTGAGAGGTTATAACGATAAAAGATTTTCTGGCGATGCTGCACTATTTGGACAGGCAGAAATGAGGTTTTTTGTAACTCCATTGAATCTAATCCTCAAAAGCAAAATTGGACTAAACCTTTTTGCTGAAACAGGAAGAGTATTTACTGAAAACGATTCATCTAAGCTTTGGCATCCATCTTATGGAGCTGGGTTATGGGTATCCTATCTAAATTCAACTATCATCGGTACAACTTACGTTGCTTTCTCACCGGAGCGAACTACTTTTTATCTTGGATTGGGGATGGGGTTTTAGATACCTGAGTTATTAAATTACTTTTAATGCATTGAGTAAAATTCTTTTTATTCCAGATACAATTTTGGGTATTCGAAGTAAAGAAACTTGCAGGTATTCTTACTAAGCTCATTCCATTTTTTATCTAATTGTAGCGCTACGATACCACAAGTAGGAATATTCTCAATGTAGTTGTTGGAGATGTGATTGTTCAAAAGTGTAAGCCCGGGATTGTGTGCAAAGATCATCACTGAATTATATTTCTCATCAATTTTATTTAATACTTTGATTATAGTATTTGAAGAAGCTTCATACAAATCTTCATTGTACAAAATCTTTTTTTCAGAGTAGCTAATTTTAGATGCTATTTCTGTAGCTGTCTTTTTGGTTCGCTTTGCCGGGCTGGATATTATCAAATCAGGTTTCACTTTTTTATCCTTCAAAACTTCACCCATAAATGGAGCATCCCGTTTTCCGCGACTATTTAATGGGCGGTCAAAATCCGGAATACTCTGGTCTTTCCAGTAGGATTTAGCATGTCTTGCAAGATATAGAGTTTTCATAATGCTTTGAATCACAAATATTTTTATATGCGAAAGCTAATGATTTGAAATGAGGAAATTCACTCTGCAATATTAAATAATTGTGATGATTATCACCATACTACATTAAAATAGACTCTAACTTTTGCCGTAATTTATTAGGAATTAAACAATAAAAAAGTGATAAATACAGATAGAAAAAATTTTACTTTGCATTTTTACAAAATATCAAGGAACTCAAAATGAATAACGGTATTCTCAGCAAAGTAAAGGAATTTGTAGGAAAGACTTTCCGTGAAAAGGGTTCATCCGATTCATTTTATCATAATTTAACTCATACCGCAGAAGTTGCAAAAGCAGTCGAAGAAATAGCAAATGCTATGGGTATTGATGAGTATGACAAAGAAGCTCTTCTTATTGCTTCATGGTTTCATGATATTGGGCATACTCAATGCTGCGATGGACACGAGGATATTGGGATAGAGATGTCTACTAAGTTCCTGAAAGAAAATAATTATCCTGATGAAGGTATAGCAAAGGTTGTTTCATTGATTAATGCTACACGCATGCCCAGGAATCCAAAAAATATTCTGGAAGAAATAATCTGCGATGCTGATCTTCATCATCTTGGAACAAATAACTTTGAAGTTAAAGGAGACCTTTTTAGAAATGAGATTGAAGCATTAAATGGCTGTAAAATCCCGGAAGAGGATTGGCTTAAGAATAATCTTAAGTTTTTCAATGAGCATAAGTTTTTTACTGATTATGCAAAGCAGCGATTCGAAACTCAAAAATATATTAATTATATTAAGATTGAGAAGAAACTAAAGAAGGTTAATAAAAAAATGGAAGAGGAAAAACAGTCTGGATTCGAGGAGAAGAATAGGGATAAGAAGAAGGATAAAGAGAAGGACAGTGAAAAAGTAAAAGATGCCGGTCGTTCCATTGAAACAATGTTTCGGAATACAGTTCGTACACATGTGGACTTTAGCTCAATGGCTGATACAAAAGCCAATATTATGATAAGTGTAAATACTCTTGTGCTTACAATCATTGTAAGCATAATGGTTAGAAAGCTTGATACAAATCCACATCTAATTATCCCCACTGCAATGTTAACTATTACCAGCCTTGTAACTTTGGTTTATGCAATACTTGTTACCCGCCCAAAAGTTACACGAGGCGTGTTCACTGAAGAAGATATCAAGCAGAAAAAAGTTAATCTTCTTTTCTTCGGGAATTTCCACAAAATGACTTTGAAAGACTTCAGCTGGGGAATGAAGGAAATGATGAAAGATAAAGAATTTCTTTATGATAATATGATAATGGATTTTTATTACCTCGGACAGGTGCTCGGTCAGAAATACCAAAAGCTGAGAATCTGTTACACATTTTTCATGTATGGATTGATTATCTCAGTCATTGCTTTTGCAATTGCCTTTATCCTCAACCCGGGAACAGACTTAGGTCCTTTAATTGAGTAACTCACGTTATGCATAGGTGTCATTCCGGCGACCCGACAATAGGCGGGGAGTCCGGAATCTATGTTGATTA
>DATIJX010000050.1:0-40289 GCA_035478175.1 Ignavibacteriaceae bacterium | reverse complement strand
TCGTTGTATTTAAACAAGTGAATAAGATGATCTTTAAACATTTTCTTGTTTTACTTTGTTAATGTTTCTCTATTGTAATTTCCATAGGCCACTTCCTGCGCAGTTAAGTAAGCTAGCTTCACTATCTTTTCAATCAGAACTTTATTAAGAGTTTCCGGGGTATCTGTCGGAAGGTGAAGATGATCATAGCTGTGCTTGGAGACAAAATACAATCCGGGAATACCTTTTTCATAAAACGGTGTAAGGTCCGCACCACCACCACTCCACGTTTCTTCAACCATAAGATTAAGATTTTCTTTATCAATCTTTCTTGCAAGGTTCCATAATTCCGGAGAGCTTTTTCCATTACCAACCTGAATGCTGTCTCCGTAACCAACGGAATCGAGGTTTATCATTGCTATAATTTTATCGTAACCCTTTTTCCAGCTTTCAACAAAATGTTTTGCACCATTCAATCCTTGTTCCTCGCTTGCAAACAAAACAAAAATAACTGAGCGTTTGTGTTGTATTCCGCCTTTAACAAAAGCTTTGGCAATTTCTAAAACTCCTGCCGAACCCGACGCATTATCGTTTGCACCCGGGAAAAGTAATCCTGCCTGCGAGCCAACGTGATCTAAGTGTGCGCCAATAATTACATACTCTTCTTTTAATTTCGGATCATTACCTTCAAGCATTGCAACAACATTCATTGTTCTGGCATTCTTTTCATAGCTGGCGTTTACTTCTATGTGTGCCTTGGTTGTCAGGTTCATAGAAAGAGGTTTTTTCTTTTCATCTATCTTTGTCTGGCAATCGCTTATGGAAAATCCTGTTTTGCTTAATAACGTATTTGCTGCATCCAAAGAAATATGAAGCTGCGGAAAATCAACCGGTTGTTCTCCTTCGCCATGCATAACGCTACCAATTAGCGGCTGTGGTTTTTCGTCATTAGGAAGCGAGATAAACAAGATGCCTTTTGCGCCATGTTTTTTTGCAACAAGAGATTTCTCGCGCGGATAATTTGTTCCCCAATCTTTGTCATCATTTTTCCATTTAGGGTTTTGTTTAAACACCATTACTATTTTATTCTTTACATTTATTCCGGCATAATCATCATAATGCAAATCTGGTCTTGAAATTCCGTATCCGCAAAACACAACAGGCAAAGTAAAGCTGTTAGATCCTGTGAATCCGCGAAGAACAAAATCTTTTCCTATTACACCGTTAACTGTGTCGCCATCAACAATGGTTTTAAATACTGCGGGTGAATCTATTTTATTATACTCCACGTTTAGGTAATGAAAATACTGTTCATCGCCAGCGTACCACAATCCAAGTTCGTAAAACTTATCTGCAGCAAATTGCGCTGCTTTGTTGTAACCTTCGCTGCCGGGGAGCCTGCCGTCAAATTTTGCCGAGGCAAGAATCTTAACTGTTCGTAAAAGTTCATCGCTCTTAATGCTCTCTAATCCGGAATCCTCTATTTGTGGAATTATCTTAACAGAAAATAATATTATGAGAAATATGATGGATAACTTTTTCATTGTGCTCTTAACATGTGTTTATTGTACCCGGGGGTTTTTCGTTTGTTCAATTTAATAAAAAAGGGACTGGCATCGTCCCTTTTAAAATAGAATCTTGGTCAATGATTATTCTTCTGCTTCTTCGCCTTCTTCTTCGGGCACAACCTTAGCAATGTCTGCTATCGAATCGCCATCTTTCAGCCTGATTACTCTAACGCCCTGGGTTGCTCTTCCCATTACCCGAATATCTTTCATGCTTTGCCGGATAACCATTCCTTTGGTTGAAATTATTACGAGCTCATCATTGTCGTTCACTTCCATCAGCGCTATCATTTTTCCAATCTTGTCGCTCGTCTTTACTGTTATCACTCCTTTGCCGCCGCGATGAGTTATTCTGTAATCATTTACGTCCGATCTTTTGCCGTATCCTTTTTCAGTAACAACAAGCACGCTCATTCCCTGGCGTTTAATAACAAGAAGTCCAACAGCTTTATCACCTTTTCCCAGACGAACTCCTCTTACTCCGGTTGCTGTTCTGCCCATGTCACGCGCGTCTTTTTCATTAAATCTCACGGCAAATCCATTGCGCGTTCCAATCATGATATCGTTTGTTCCGTCCGTCATTTTAACTTCTATCAGTCTGTCGTTCTTCTTCAGGTTGATTGCATTTATGCCGCCCTTGCGAACATTTCCATAAGCAGACAGCGTTGTCTTTTTCACGGTGCCATGCTCGGTTGCCATGATAAGATATTTATCATCACTAAATTCTTTAACCGCTACGAATGCCGTTATAAGTTCATCCTTATCTTTCTGAAGTAAGTTAAGAATGGATCGTCCCCGCGTTGCTCTTCCGCCCTCAGGAAGTTCATGGACTTTAAGCCAATAAACCTTTCCCTGATCAGTAAAGAAAAGAATGTACTGATGTGTTGAGGCAATAAACATATGTTCGATAAAGTCATCTTCTTTTGTTCCTGCGCCGGTAACACCCTTACCACCTCTGCCTTGCTTTCTATACCCGCTTACCGGAAATCTTTTTATGAATCCGCTGTGTGTAATGGTTACAACAACATCTTCCTCGGCAATAATATCTTCCAATGAAAAGTCTTCGTAATCATAAACGATTTCTGTTCTTCTGTCATCCGCATATTTTTTCTTCAGCTCAAGTAGTTCGTTAGTGATAATTATTCTTCTCTGCTCTTCACTTTTCAGAATTCCCTTAAGTCTCTCGATCAGCTTTATGGTTTCTTTATATTCGTCTTCTATCTTTTGTCTTTCGAGTCCCGTTAAGCGCTGCAGCCTCATATCGAGAATGGCTTTTGCCTGAATCTCGCTCAGCTTGAATTTCTTAATCAGGTTCTGCTTGGCAGTCTCAACGTCCTTCGATTTTTTTATTGTCTGAATAACTGCATCAATATTGTCGAGAGCAATTATATATCCTTCGAGAATGTGTGCACGTTTCTCGGCTGCATCGAGTTCAAATTTTGTTCTGCGTATCAGAACGTCCATTCGGTGCTTAAGGAAGTGCTCAAGCATCTCTTTAAGGTTGAGAACTTTAGGAACGCCGTGAACCAGCGCAAGCATTATCACACCAAAAGTTGTTTGCATTTGGGTGTGAACAAATAGCTGATTAAGCACAATCGGTGGTTGGGCATCTTTCTTCAATTCGATTACAACTCTTAAACCATCTCTGTCCGATTCGTCTCGAATATTGCTGATGTCGTTTATCTTTCCGGCTCGAACAAGATCGGCTATTTTCTCAATGAGATTAGCTTTGTTAACCTGGTAGGGAAGTTCAGTTATAATAATGTGTTCTCTGCCGCTTTTCTGCGTTTCAATGTTGGCTTTCGCGCGGACAATAATTCTTCCTCTTCCTGTCAGGAAGGCTTCCTTCACACCTGCATAACCATATATTATTCCGGCAGTTGGAAAGTCCGGTGCGATGATATTCTTCATCAGCTTTTCTATGGTGATGTTTGGATTTTTTATGAGGTTTATTAATCCATCCACAACTTCACCAAGATTATGCGGTGGAATGTTTGTTGCCATTCCAACGGCGATACCGCTTGATCCATTAATCAAAAGATTTGGAAGGTAGGAGGGCATCACTGTGGGTTCTTGTAATGAATCATCAAAGTTAGGAACAAAGTCTACGGTATTTTTATCAAGGTCACGAAGCATCTCTTCCGAAATTCTTGCAAGACGAGCCTCTGTGTATCGCATTGCCGCGGGCGAATCGCCATCTACAGAACCAAAGTTTCCCTGACCATCAACAAGTGGATAACGCAGTGAAAAATCCTGCACCATCCTAACCATGGAATCATAAACTGCTGTGTCACCGTGAGGATGGTATTTACCAAGCACCTCTCCCACAATTCTTGCTGACTTTTTGTAGGGTTTGTTATGAGACATGCCAAGATCGTGCATACCATAAAGAACTCTTCTGTGAACGGGTTTTAAACCATCTCTTACGTCCGGTAAAGCTCGTGCAACGATTACAGACATTGCGTAATCTATGTAAGAGGATTTCATTTCCTCTTCAAGTGTAATAGGTACTATTTTTTCAAAAATTGTTGCCATAGGTGTTTGCTATTTCTTTTTCTTTGTTATTTGCTTTCTAATTTCTTCCAAGAATTCTAAATCTGCGATATCCTTTTTGCGCCCAGCAGCTTTTTTCATTTTAATCAAATGCTCAAGTGAAGGAACAAAGACTTTTATCTTTTCAATTTCAACTTCTTTCTTAGCCTTCCAAACCTCTGCGAACTTAACTCCTTTAACAAAGGGATGTGTGTCGGTATTAAGTGGATACTGACGAAAAAGCGTCTTCTTTTTAATCAGTTCCTCTAAAGAAAGATCATCTAGCCCCAAATAACCAAATTCAGACATTGCTTTTATTAAACGCTCCGCGTTGTTTTTGGTAGGGTTAAAGAATATCTCTATATCCATTGTGTTTCGCATATAACCATATGCAGGAAATGCCACCGCACCAATTATTACAAACTTAACTTTATGATCTACTAAAGATTGCAGGAGATTTCGGATATTCATTTTTCTTTACATGTTCTATTGTTTGTTTTAGCAGACGTAACATAATCCTATATCTTTGCTTTTCCGTCAAGCTCAGGTTAAACTCTATCTCAAACTCCATCTCTTTTGCCGGATCATCTTTTTCAAGCTGGAGTATTTTTGTTTTTCTTTTCGACATTATTTCTTTCCATTAAATATCCAGATTAGCATACTTAGCATGCTTTTCTATGAATGCTTTTCTCGGTTCCACATCGTCACCCATCAGGGTTTCAAAAATTTTGTCAGCATTGGCCGCACTTTCTAACGTAACCTGGAGAATTGTTCTTGTTTCAGGATTCATAGTCGTACTCCAGAGCTGTTCGGGATTCATTTCTCCCAGGCCTTTGTAGCGTGAAATTACAACGCCCTTAATTTCTTTTTCTTCCGTTGCTGCACCATCCGCTGACTCTTCTAACTTCTCTTCTGTTTTCTTTTTCTCTTTACCATCTACCTTTAATCTTTTTAGTATTTGATCTCTTTCGTTCTCGTCGTAAGCATAAAATTCTTCTTTTCCTTTTTTAATTTTGTAGAGAGGGGGTTGAGCAATGTAAACTTTGCCCGCCGTAATTAAGTCTTTCATGTGTCGATAAAGAAATGTAAGGAGAAGTGTTCTGATATGGCTTCCATCCACATCGGCGTCTGTCATTAAAATTATTTTGCCATATCTAGCCTGTGAGTGATCAAACTCGGCACCAAGACCGGCGCCAATTGCCGATATCATTGCTCTTATTTCGTTGTTCTCTAAAATCTTGTTCAACTTTGCTTTTTCCACATTTAATATTTTTCCTCTCAGTGGAAGAATTGCCTGAAACTTTCTGTCTCTTCCTTGCTTTGCTGAACCTCCTGCAGAATCACCTTCAACGATGTATATCTCACAATGTTCGGGATCGGTAATGCTGCAGTCTGCTAATTTTCCAGGAAGGTTCATATTATCAAGAGCATTTTTTCTTCTGGAGAGATCACGGGCTTTTCTTGCGGCCTCTCTTGCTTCAGCAGCACGCATACATTTTTCAATTATCTTTTTTCCAACCGGCGGATTCTCTTCAAGAAACTCTGCAAGTTTTTCTCCAACAAGCATTTCCACCGCTGATTTTGTCTCGCTGTTTCCAAGCTTTGTTTTCGTTTGTCCTTCAAACTGTGGCTCAGCAACCCTTACTGATAATACGCCCGTCAAGCCCTCTCTGAAATCATCTCCAGTTAGGGTAATCTTCCCTTCTTTTATGAGATTGTTTTTATATGCATAGTTATTGAGCGTTCTGGTTAAGGCAGTTTTAAATCCAACCAAATGTGTTCCACCCTCGTGGGTATTGATGTTGTTCACATAAGAGAAAATATTTTCTGAATAGCCGTCTGTATACTGGAAGGCAATTTCAACAGGTGTGTTATCTTTTTCTCCTTCTATATAAACCGTCTTATGTAGTGCCTGCCTTGAGGCATCAAGATATTTAACAAACTCAATCAGTCCGCCTTTAAAATGATAACTTACTTCCTCGCCGCCGTTTCTCTCATCCTTTATGTTGATGGTTATGTTCTTATTAAGATATGCAAGCTCTCTCATTCTTTCAGCAAGTATGTCAAAACGAAACTCCGTTACTTTAAAGATTTCCGGATCAGGATAGAAGGTGACAGAGGTTCCTCGTTCGCCGCGTTTCGTTTTGCCAATTTCTTTTACAGGCTTTACCGGAATTCCTTTTTTATATTCCTGAAAATAGATATTGCCATCTCTTTTAACTTCTACCTTTAGCGATTCGGATAAAGCATTAACAACAGAAACACCAACACCATGTAAACCGCCAGATACCTTGTAAGAACTTTTATCAAATTTTCCGCCAGCATGTAAAACCGTCATAACAACTTCCAGGGCAGAGCGCTTTTCAACCGGGTGAATATCTACAGGAATACCTCTTCCGTTATCAGATACTGTCACTGAGCCATCTTTATTTATCTGAACATCTATCCTGTCACAGTATCCAACCATTGCTTCATCGATACTGTTATCAACAACTTCGTTAACGAGGTGATGAAGCCCGCGACTGCTCACGTCTCCAATATACATCGCCGGCCTTTTACGAACAGCTTCAAGCCCTTTGAGAACATTTATGTTTTTAGCACTATATTCTGTTTGCTTACTCTCTTTGGTCATATTTTATCCAATAAACCTTATTTGATTAATTCTTTTTTCACTAAAGTGATTGTTTATTTTTTCTACCATTTCTGATTCCATGAACTTCAGCTCGTTTCTCCAGGATGGGTTTTCCACTTTTAGCTTCAAAACTTTTTTTTCGCATGACTGCGGTATTGCTACTTTTTCCAGGTTTGGAAACATTTCATAAAAATGTACTATCACGTCCGACGACTCAACTATCTCACGAACACCCGCCAAAGATCTTTCTTTTTTGAAAACTTCTTTTAAGCTTTTAAAGCTGCTATGCATAACTAATGTTGCCTTCCGTCGTAATCTTTATAACCCTATCGTCACTACCCATTTTCAAAAACGAAATGTTGCCAAAGTCCGTTAGTGTAATAAACGCTTGGCCAACAGTAGAAAGATAGTCGCTAATAGCGGCGGCTCTTTCGGCATCAAGCTCGCCAAACACATCATCCAGAAGAAATAACGGGGAGTTTCCTGTTTTATCTTTAAGATAAAAAAACTCTGCAAACCTTAACACCGTCTGAAATGTTTTGTGTTGTCCCTGTGAGCCATAACTTTTTAGACTTATTCCATTAATTTCAAATATAAAATCGTCCCTGTGTGGACCAACAAGGTTTGCGCCTCGCCGTATTTCGTCTTCTTCTCGTTGATCTAATAGTCGTTCAAAACAACTCTCCAAATCTTCCGGGCTCTTTCCATCTAGAAAATAATACTGAATGTTTGGCTCTTCACTATTAGAAAGTATCTTTTTATATGAGTCGTTGATATATGTTTCAAACTCTGCAATAAATTCTTTTCTATGCATTATTATTACCACGCCAGTATCAACCAGTTTTTTATTCCAGGCATTTAGCTCGCTAAAATCCTTGCCGTTATTTTCTCTAATTCTGTTTAATAAGTAGGAGCGTTGTTTCAGTAACCTATTATATTCTATAAGAAGATTTAAATATGTTCTGCTTGCCTGTGAAATCACCGAATCTACGAATCGTCTTCTCTCCGCCGGATAGCCCTGTGTTATTGAGTGATCGGCAGGAGAAAGCAATACTACGGGGAACTTCCCAATTATATTTGAAAATCTCGCAACTTGTTTGTTGTTCAACAAATAAACTTTTTTATTCTCAATATTTGAATAAGAAACTTGAACATTGTCATTGGTCAGTCCTGTAAAATGTCCCTGAATACCAAAACTGTTTTGTCCTATCTTAACAACCTCTGAATCCGATGATGTAACACAGCTCTTGGTCGTACATAGGTAATATATCGATTCCAGAATAGTTGTTTTGCCAACGCCATTTCCACCAACTATATAGTTTAACTTATTATTAAATTCGATTTTGGTGTTGATGTGTTTTCTAATGTTTCTCAGGCTGATAGAAGATAGGAACATTTTAAGTGTTTAATCGTACCGGCATTAGAAGAAGCATAATGTCCTCACCCTCCAACTTTTTACCTGGTTCAATTATACAGGCTTTTGTTGGGGAGTGGAGTTTGAATAATACTTCTTCATCATCTACATGAGTCAAAATGTCATTTACATATTGAGTATTAAAACCAATATCCATTTTTTCTCCGCTATACTCACAAGAAATATTTTCAACAGCGTTTGAACCCAAATCAATGTCTTCAGCAGAAACAACAACAGTGTTTTTACTTATTGAAAACTTAACCTGCTTGGAATTAGATGAAGAGAAAAGCATCATTCTTTTTATTGTAGACAGAAGATCGTGCCTTTTAATTTTGAGTATGTTTTCATTTTCAAGAGGAATTACGCTGCTATACGCCGGATATTTTTCCGCAATGAGCCTTGAGCTAAATTCAACATCTCCGATAAAAAAAGTTATATGTGATTTGCCAAGATAAATTTTTACGTCGGCTTCGCCTAAAAGTTTTGACAGAACCGAAATGGCTCTTTCGGGAACAATATATTGTTCATCCGTTCCGGTTTTAATATTCTTGTAAACCAATCGTACGAGCCTGTGTCCATCCGTCGTAACAAACTTTAAACCATCTGCAGTAAATTCTAACAATGTTCCGGTCATTGCGGGTCTCATATCCTCTTTACTCATTGCAAATGATGTCTGATCAATTGCCTTCTTTAAATCTTTTCCACTAATTGTGATTTCTTTATTCTTTGATACTGCGGGAGATACTGGAAAATCTTCTGAAGGAGAAAAGCTGATATTGTAAACGCCGTTCTCCGTTGTAAGTTTAAGTTTGTTGTTCGCATCAACACTGAAATTTATTTGAACATCTTCCATTGATCTTATTACGTCATATATTAACCTTGCCGGAACAACGAGGCTCAGATTCTCATCTGCAGCTACATTTATTGATGATTTAAGTGAAATTTCAAGGTCAGTTGCGTGAATAACCAGCAAACCACTCTTTATTTCAAAGAGAAAGTTTTCTAATATGGGCATTGGTGTTCTGGCTGGAACGGCCGGAATAATTTTAGAAAGAGTCTTTTCTAGTATTTTACTGTTTACTTTGAATTCCATTAATTGCTCTCCTATTAAAGCACAGAAAAATACTAAAAAAGGAGGGCAATAACAACGGTTTCAAGCGCACAAGTGTGCGCTTGTTTGCAAAATAAAAGTTACGAAGCAGAGAGGTTACAAATCTTCTAATATATGTATTAAGGACCTATTGGATCGGGAAGTATTCCTTCTTCCAACAGATTATCCGAAGTTGTAATGCTTGCTGAAATAGAATATGTACCTTCAACGAAAGTACTTATATAAATAATTAGAATTTTTGTTCCGGCATTAAGCGTCAGTGTGCCTGCACATGACTCCGAAGCCTCAAATGATGTTGCACCACTTGGAACTTCAAAAATGGTTTCGTACTCATACTCACCCTTCATAATATCCGTCAAGTCTACACTTTCTCCCGGAGGTAATCCTGCAGGTACATTTGTTAACGAACCTTTGAAGTTAACGGATACGTCATTTGAAGCCCAATTTTCAATTCTTATGGTATTAATAGGACCATCAGAACAACTTAATAATGTCAATGATAGACTTATTAACAAAAACGAAATTAAAACATATTTCATATCTCTTCTTCCTATTGTTATTTTGTTTTTTGATTATCATACAAACAAAAAATAGACCAAAAAATGCATTAAATCAATAAATATTTTGTGTGTTCTAGGTGTTGGTCTGAAGTTATAAACGGTACTATTATTAATCATAAGTATATTTTTACTTAATAATAGTAATTATTACCGTGTTAGTATGTTAATAATACAGCAAACAACTGTTTTCAAATCTCTTAAGGTGCTTTAAAAAACCCGTAAGATGTTCAACATTTATTAACAACTAAGGGCTAAATATTTGATTGTTGAAAACCATGATTTATACACACGCTATCAGCTTTATAATCACAAACTACAAACAGCAGCCGTCCTAAAGAAAATTTTAAGAAGACAACTCAACTTTATTTTTGATTTCATCAAGAATTTTGCCGAAAGATACATCCGTCAACTTGTATTCTTCTATAGAATTACAGGCATGAATTACAGTCGAGTGATCTCTTCCACCAAAATGAAGCCCGATTGTTTTTAGAGAAGAAAGAGTTAAACTCTTTGCCAGATACATTGCTATTTGCCTTGCAAGAACAATTTCCTTTTTACGTGTCTTATCCCTGATTTTATTTTCAGCAACACCAAGATGTTCGCAGACAACACGAGTAATGGTTTCAATAGTGAGGGTGGTTGTTTTCCTATCCGTTGCAATTTCCTTTACTGTTTTCTTGGCTAATTCGTAAGTGATTTCATTAGAGTTTAAAGAAACACAGGCAAGTAGTTTAATAAGACAGCCCTCGAGCTCTCGAATATTAGAAGTTATGTTTGTGGCGATGTATTCTAGTATCTCGTTAGATACGAACATACCATAAGTTTCAGCCTTCCTCTTTAAAATAGCTATTCTTGTTTCAAGTTCTGGTGGCTGAATATCTGCAGTTAAGCCCCACTGAAATCTGGAGATTAATCTTTCGTCTAATCCTTTAAGATCTTTGGGTGGCTTATCGCTTGATAAAATTATTTGCTTACGCGATTGGTGAAGTGTGTTGAATATGTGAAAGAAAAGATCCTGCGTCTTTTCCTTTCCAATTAAAAACTGGATGTCATCAATTATAAGAACATCCATACTTCTGTAAAAGTTTGAAAACTCATTTACCTTATTGGTTTGAATTGACTCCACAAATTCTACCGTGAAAATGTCGGAGGACAAATAAATTACTTTTTTCTCAGGGAAGTTTTTAAATATCTGATTTCCGATTGCTTGTATTAGGTGTGTTTTACCAAGACCCACTCCGCCATAGAGAAAAAGAGGATTAAATGAAGTTCCACCAGGGTTGTCGCTAATAGCACCCGCGGCAGCTCTCGCTAATTGGTTTCCTTCGCCCTTTATAAAATTATCAAATGTGTACCGCGGATTTAAATTAGATTCAAACGTATGCTTAGGTTTTGGTTTTTCAATTGGGGCTGCCAGTGTAACGGAATTTTCAGAAACCGTATCGCCGCCATCGATAAAAGACATGTCTTCAGCTATCACATAAGTTAGCCGGGCATCCTTTCCCAACACATCTGTTATGGCCCGGGTAATTAAACCATTAAAGTGCTCGTCAATCCACTCCCAAAAAAACTGGCTTGGTATCTGAACTTTCAATGTTGAATCACTAAGCTCAATCGGCTTTATAGGCAAGAACCAGGTATTATAGGTCATCATGGAAACGTTTTCCTTTATCTTTAAAAGGCACGCTTTCCAGGTGTTTATAGGATCTTTAGTGGAAATCTTTTCCGTAATCTCAAGCTCTTCCATTATACTTATCCACAGGTTTAGATTTAAGCAAAGATAGTATTAAGAGGTTAAAGTTAAAAAGTTTTTAAATCCCCAGGCAGCATTATGCACAACTTGTAAACATCAGGTGGTGCCGGATAATGCCTTATAATTAAACGTTTTGGGGGTTTCAACAAAAATTCTTCACACATGTACTAAGAAAATATTAACTAGGTTTTAGAGATTGCCAATGTGAAACGTTTCCACAAGGGCGGGTAACTCACAACTTATCAACACTTAATTACATGCGCCGCTCGATTAAAAAATAACATCTATATATATACAGAGCAAATTAATTTTCACTTCAGATTTAACAGAAAACAGGTGAAAATTAAATAAATTTGATATTCTTGTTAATAACAACATAAGGGAGTATTTTTGTTTTCTTTTTTAATGAAATTGGAGAAATAAAATGAAAAGAACATATCAACCGAGCAACAGGAAAAGAAAGAATAAGCATGGCTTTCGGGAAAGAATGAAAACTAAGAACGGAAGAATTGTGCTTTCAAGGAGACGGTCTAAGGGTAGAAAAAAATTAACGGTTAGCGACGAATAATAGCGTTCAGAAACGGTGACAAAAAAAGTCAAGTTCTTTGAGAGGCTAAAAGGTAAGAGTGACATAGATGCTGTGTACAAGAAGGGCAAAACGATTATTTCCACAGATAAAAAACTAAAAGCCTTCCTTCTTTCTTCTGAGGGTAGAATAAATAAAATAAGGGTTGCTATTACAGTCTCTTCAAAAGCGGGCAATAGTGTTTGGCGAAACAGATTTAAAAGAATTATTAGAGAATCTATAAGACAAGAGAAAGAATTTTTGAAGGATCGGATAAATATTAACAAACAGGAGTTATCAATAATTTTTTCTCCATATAGACTTAATCAAGGAAACTTTGATCAGGTATTTTTAAAAGATATAAAACCCGCCGTTACAGACATCTTAAATAAAATAACTAAGTCAATTATTAAAAGTTAATTAACAATATTTCAGTTATTGATAATCACAAAAATTAAAGAGACGAAACAGATTGGATAGAAACACTACCATAGCATTTATACTTATCGGCGCCATATTGGTGGTGTGGCTATTCATAAATACGCCGGAACAGACAGAACAAACAAGAAAAGAACAAGACACAACAACGGTACTGGAGAAGAAAGCAGAAGAGTTGCCGGAAATAGATCTGGAAGAAAAAACAGCAAGGGATCTGAAAGCCGAGCAGAATGTAGAAGGCACACAGGGGATATTTTCTATTGCGGAAACAGATTCCGGAAGAATAATCACCATCGAAACAGACCTTGCTATTTATGAACTATCCACAATGGGTGGAAATTTTCACAAGGTATTTTTAAAGAAGTTTAACAATTGGTATTCCATTGGTGTTAATGGAGTCACCTATAATACCTCCGTGCAGCTTGTAAATTATTCTATCGGTAATGCTTATAACATTTCCTTCATAAGTGCGGAGGGTAAAGCAATAAACACCGGCCGACTTGACTTTAAAACAACCGATCAAAGCAGATATTATTTAACGGACCAAGACACACTATCAATTAAGTTCCGAATGGAGCTCGACCAGAATCGAGCAATCGAAAAAGAATACCTTTTCAAAGCCGGAACATATTTGATTAAAAGCGATATTGAGTTTATAGGATTCAGAGGGCTGATAACGGATAATACATATGATATTGCATGGGAATCAGGAATCCGGTTTGTAGAAAGGAATAGTGTTAATGAAGCAGGCTTTTCCAGCGCAGACATTTATTATGGAGATGAAAAAGTTGTTATAGATGCACCAGGAGACGGCGAAAAAATCAGCAGAGATTATAATGGAAGAGTAGATTGGCTGGCGGTCCGAAATAAATACTTTGCCGCAATTATGATTCCTTCTGATCCCACATTAATTGAGGGTGCATATATTGAGGGCCAATCCTTTCCAACAAGGGACCTTGGGCTTAAAGAAGTTTACAATGTTAGATTGGTCGTGCCTTTTAAGGGATCTGATGTTGAAAGAAGAACCATTGGCCTGTACATCGGTCCTGTTGATTATGATCTGCTGAAGGAAATCAACTTAAACCTCACAGCACTGGTAGATTTTGGAACCTTTTTTGGTTTGGAGTTTATCGTAAGACCCATCGCCGAGTATTTGCTATTACCCCTTCTTAATTTTTTAAACTTGTTTATTCCTAACTATGGATTTGTAATTATTGTCTTCTCGTTAATAATTAAAATTGTTGTTTACCCGCTGACACGCAAGAGCTTTCAATCAATGAAAAAGATGCAGCTTCTCCAGCCCAAAATAACAGAGCTAAAAGAGAAGCTTAAAGATGATCCGCAAAAGATGAACAAAGAAACGATGAAGCTATATCAAACGTATGGAGTTAATCCCGCCGGAGGCTGCTTACCGATACTTTTACAGATGCCAATTTTTATTGCTTTGTGGGGACTTTTTCAGGCTGCAACCGAGCTTCGTCAGCAGCCGTTTATTTTTTGGATTAATGATCTTTCTGCCCCGGACGTAATATATGACCTTGGTTTTAAACTTCCTTTGTTTGGTATTCAGGAAATTAGTGGCCTGGCAATTCTAATGGGCGTTACTACCTTCTTCCAACAGAAGATGACAATTAAAGATCCAAAACAACAGGCTCTTGTTTATATGATGCCCATAATGCTGACCATTCTTTTTATGACCTTTCCTTCCGGGCTAAACTTGTATTACTTTATGTTTAACGTTTTCTCTATTGCGCAGCAGTATTATATAAATCATAAGCAGAGCGATGTAGAACTGGTTCCTGTTGATCCATCAAAGAGAAAAACGGGATTTATGCAACGTCTTATGGAAGCTGCCGAAAAGCAATCAAAGCAGCAAAAGGGTAAAAAGTAACTTAAAAGTTTACGTATACTGCAAAAGTCACACCGTCTTTAAAATCCTTTTTTTAATTTTGAACAGTGAACTTATTTAAGCAAATATTAATCTTGATTTTTCTCTTGCACCTTCCTTTTGTATATGCGCAGGAAGCAAAAACAATCTTTTTTAAAACGAAGACGATTAAACTTCCATACGGGCTAACTCAAAATGTTTTGGAAAGTGAGCAGGTGATTGGTCTTGCGTTAAGCGGTGGTGGTGCTCGCGGTCTTGCGCAAATTGGTGTTATCAGAGCATTGGAAGAAGCAGGGATTAATATTGGTGCAATTGCAGGAACAAGTATGGGCAGCATTATTGGCGGGGCCTATGCTTCTGGCTACACTGTGGACGAAATGGATTCGATTGTTATGAATACAGATTGGGACAAATTACTTTTAATAAACAATCCATCCGAAAGAAGAGAGCTTTTTGTTGATCAAAAAATAAACGAAGACCGCTCTTTATTTACAGTAAGGCTTAATGGCTTTAGTCCCGTGTTGCCAACTTCTTTTAATGAGGGAATAAGACTTTCAAATCACTTAACATTATTATGCTTGTCTTCACCGGTTATTTCCGAAAATAGTTTTGATGATCTATTTATTAGATATAGAGCTGTTTGCACTAATTTGATTGATGGCGGCCCGGTAATTTTGTCAAGCGGTTCACTAGCCCGGGCGATGAGAGCAAGCTCAAGTGTTTCATTTCTCCTCGCGCCTATTGTTGTGGACTCACTAACCCTGGTTGATGGCGGACTTGTTTCTAATATTCCGGTTAGCGCGGCTTTGGATATGGGCGTTAATCATGTAATAGCGGTCAATACTACAAGCGACTTCCGAAAAGAAGAAGAGTTGGAACTTCCCTGGAATATTGCGGATCAAGTAGTTAGCATTCCTATGAAAAGACTTGAGCAGGCAGAATTATTAAAAGCAAATTTTCATTTGCAACCGAACTTAAACCAGTGGTCGTCAACGGACTTTATAAACATAGACTCTTTGATATTGACCGGCTACCATTACACAAAAAGATTAGTTCCAGCAATTAAAGCACAAATTGATTCTGTAACCAAAGCAAATTCAGGACTAAATCTTTTTTGGATAAAAAACGTTAAGTCAGAATCAAACGCTGGCGGTTTTGAAAATCAATATTTGCAAAAGTATTTTTTAATGGACTCTGTTTCGAGCTTTGAGATTTTCGAAGATATGACAGAACTTTATAAAACAGGATGGCTCGATTCGTTATCAGTTTCCTTTGAACAAGATGGTGATTCAACCAAAATAAATTTTAACTACAGCCTTACTCCCATAATAAAAGAAGTCGAAATATTTTCAGACGGGACAATTGATTCGTCCGGCGCTGATTATTTATTTCAAGAACTTAAAGACAAACCTTTTAACGGAAAGCTTGTTTTCAATGTGGTTAGAAAACTAATCATAGATTATAAGAGACGGGGTTTAATTTTATTCGAATTAAAAAATCATAATTTCAATGTTGCGACAGGAAAATTAAGTCTGGAATTTAATGCCGGCACAATAACAAGAATTAATATTAGCAGTGAGACGAGCAAGACTGTTATCAACAGAGAATTTAATGTAATGGTGGGGGACAAGTTAATATACTCTCATCTGGAAGATGGTCTGATGCGACTGAGAGCAACCGGGCTGTTTGAAGACATTAATTTGTCAGTCGAACAAGACACAAACGGAACCACACTTAATTTAGATGTGAACGAAAAAATATCAAGCTTGTTAAAAATCGGCTTTCTGGTTGATAACACCTACAACGCGCAATTTGCTATGGATTTTAGAGATGTTAACATTTTCTATTCCGGAACAGAGCTCGGACTTTTTCTTTTTGGCGGAGCTAGCAACAGAGCATATATTCTTGAACATATATCTTACAGAATCCTTGACACATATTTTACTTATAAGCTTAGTGCATATTATAAATTCAATGATATAGATGTATATACGCAAAAAAACTCTGAAACAGGGGGTACGTTTAGCAGTAATTATATAGGAAAATACAGGCAGATTTTTTACGGTGGCTCTCTTTCTGTCGGAACCCAGCTGGAAAAGTTTGGCAAGCTTATATTCACAGGTAAGTATCAATATGATGAGATAAAAAACAAAGAGGGTTCTGTTGTAAGCCCTTACGATACTAAAATAGTGAGCTTAAGAATAGGCGGCATTGTTGATAGCCAAAATAAATATCCTTATCCCGAAGATGGTCTTTATTTCAACGGTTTTTATGAAACCGCACAAAGTTTTCTGGGCGGCGATGAAAGTTATTTACTGTTCAATGCTGATCTGAGATATTATCTGAAGTTTGCTTCCCAACATGTTTTTTCACCTAAATTACAGATTGGCTTTGGAGATAAAACACTTCCGCTCAGCGAACAATTTACTTTGGGAGGTCTTTATTCGTTTTTTGGTGCTCATGAGAATGAGTTTAGGGGAAGGCAAATTTTCCTTACTTCACTCATGTATCAATATAAGTTTCCGTTTAAAATATTTTTTGATACTTATACATGGTTCAGATACGATATTGGTTCCACCTGGGCAGAACAGGAACAAATCAGGTTTAAGGATTTAAGACATGGAATCGGCGGAGCAATTTCATTTGATACACCAATTGGTCCGGCTGATTTTTCAATCGGCAGAAGCTTTATCATCAGCCAGGGACTAAAAGAAGACTCTTTTGTTTGGGGAGATGTTTTATTTTACTTTTCAATCGGACACGCGATTAACTTTTAACGCATAAGCAAGTCGCTGTAGGATATCTCAATCAAATCATCTTTTGTAATGGGAAGAAGGTTGAGATAGTAATTACATTGTTCAAGCAATTTATCATATCCAATAGACCCATCTTTATCAATAGCCTCTATCTCGACAAATGGTCCCAGCTCCGAAACGCTATCAAGATGAAACTTAACATTATCAATGAAATAAATCTCTCTTTGTTTATCTACCACCGCAAGAACACCGAGAGATTTTATGAGCATCTCCTTTAAGTTAGAATCAGGGTTGTTTTTATAGAGCATAACATTGGATTTTTTGGGACCGTTCGTATTTTCTCTTTCATAATAAATAAGATGGTTTTCAATATTTCCCTCTCTTAATTTCAAGCGACCAGAATTAACTTTAAGGTATGTGTCGACCTGATGATCAACACCTATAAAATCCGCGTTGTTTGATTTTAGTATTTCTCTAATCCTGCCAGGTTCGGTAGTTCTTGCTTTTATTTCGACGTTAAGATGTGACATTGTGGATGAGTCAGTGTTTGAAATAATTTACTCGGTTCGAAAATTTTTATGGCCGCTGACGATTTTCCACAGCTAATTTATAAAGCTCTAAATACTTTTCAGCAGATCGCGTCCAGCTAAAATCTAACTTCATTCCATTCGTTTGAATTTTTCTCCAAGTATCTTTATGCTTAAACACATTAATAGCCCTTTCCACAGATTTGTAAAGCGCGAATCCGGAATAATCGTAAAATGAAAATCCATTTCCATCTTTGAATCCATAATGATTTTGTTCGTCCCAATCTTTAACCGTGTCTGCAAGGCCGCCTGTTTTTCTTACAATCGGCACCGTTCCATATTTCAAGCTGTAAATCTGATTCAGCCCGCAAGGCTCATATCTTGATGGCATCAAAAACATATCTGCTCCGGCCTCTATCAGATGAGAAAGCTCATTGTTATAACCGATATATGTGCCGACTTTACCGGGAAACAGATTTGAAAGCTTGCGGAATAATTCTTCAAACCGGTCCTCACCGCTTCCGAGGATTATCCATTGTGCATCAAGACTCATAAGCTCATTTATTGAGTCAGCGAAAATATCAAAGCCCTTTTGCAGCACCATTCTTGAAACAATTCCTATCAACGGAATATTTTCATCAGGTTTAATTCCAAAGTGCTTAAGAAGGTATCTTTTGTTCAGATATTTTCCGCTCAGATCATTTATGGTATAATGATAAGGAAGATGTTTATCTGTTTCCGGATTCCATATGTTATAATCAACGCCGTTAAGTATGCCAAATAAATCATCCTCTCTTTGTTGTAACGTTGCTTCCAAACCGGCACCGTATTCCGGCGTTAAAATTTCATGTGCGTAAGTATTGCTTACAGTATTAATAATATCAGCGAAGGATATTCCGGCCTTCATAAAAGAAACACCGCCATCTTGTTGAATAGGTCCACCAGGGTAAAACAAACTTTCCCGAATCTCAGCACTGAACAAAACTGATTTAGAAAATAAACCCTGATAACCTATGTTGTGAATTGTAAAAAGTGTTGCAGTATGATCAAAAAGTCTGTCCCAGTTGTAATTATCTTTTATAAAAAGAGGAAGCAATCCTGTTTGCCAGTCGTTGCAGTTGATCACATCAGGAGCCCATTGCAGTCTTTGCAATGTTTCAATAACAGCTTTTGAAAATAGAATAAATCTTTCATCTTCATCAGGGTCGTTTGTATAAATTATGTGACGATAGAAGTAATGCGGGCAGTCAACAAAATATACATCTATGTCTGTATCGGGAAGCTTACTTTGATAAATGTGAACCGAGCGGATGATTCCATTAATTCTTATCGGCATTTCGCTTATATCCCAGTTATACTTTAATCCATGCCGGTTCTCGTCAATCAGAGAATATTTAGGGATGAAAATTTTAACCTCGCACCCAAGCTTTACGAGCTCGGCAGGCAAAGAGCCAGCAACATCGGCAAGCCCGCCGGTCTTAGCGTACGGAACACACTCTGTGGTGACAAATGCTATTTTCATTATTCAGCCTTCAGTAAATCCTTTGACATGCAAGTAATAAAACTTTTATTTTCTTATATGAATAATAAGGTATAAAGAATTAAATTTCATTCGGATATAACAAAAATTTTAGAGAGCGGCGATGAAAAAAATCATTAATGATCTTTCGGTTTTTACGTCTGGCAGTAACGATTCCAATGCGATAATATTCTTGCATGGTTTTCCATTTGATCACACAATGTGGCAGGCACAGGCTGATGAATTTGGGAAAGATTATTTGTGTGTTTCGTATGATATTCGGGGTCTTGGAGAATCTCCCGTAGGTGACGGACAATTTACAATGGAATCTTTTGTTGATGATCTTGAAATGATACTTGATGAGCTAAAACTCAACAAACCCATCCTCTGTGGATTGTCAATGGGGGGATATATCTCCCTTCGTGCTTTGGAGAAAATGCAGGAAAGATTTTCTGCGGCAATTTTATGTGATACCAGATCAGAAGCAGATAATAATGAAGGCAAACTCAAACGCGCTGTCGGGATAAAACAAATAAATAAAGAAGGTCTTGCATCATTTGTGAATGATTTTATTATTAATTGTTTTGGTGAGGACTTCAAGCAAAATAGAAAAGAGGTGCTTCAAAAGATTATAGAAAAATCATCACAATTTAATCCGGTTGGAGTAAAGGGCTGCTTGCTTGCAATGTTAAGCCGATCGGACACAACAGCAAGCCTGGGGAAAATAAACATTCCAACCATGCTCATATGCGGTGAGGAGGATGCATTGACACCTCCGCCCGTGATGAAGGATATGTTTCATAAGATTAATAAAGCAGAGTTTGTTGAAGTTCCAAATGCCGGGCATATGACTCCGATTGAAAATCCTCAAATGATTAATAAAGCAATCAAAGATTTTCTGGTTAAAAATAATCTTTGAAAATATAAGGTAGCTTTCTTATCAAGCAATTATAAAAACATGCACCAACATCAGCACTCCGGAATTCTAGAAATACTCTTAGGCTCTCTTGCAGATACTTACCTTATGGTTCCGGTTCTTTTTGTATTGTATTTTATTCTTGAATACTTCTCTCATACAAAGCAGCTTGATCTTATATCAAAATTAAAAATTTCCGGTCCGCTCGGTCCTCTTGCGGGAACTCTTCTCGGAATAATTCCCCAATGCGGAATGTCTGTCTTTGTAACAACGATGTTTCTCTCAAGAAGGGTAACGTTAGGGACTCTTGTTGCAACTTATCTTGCAACATCCGATGAAGCTTTGCCTGTGCTAATAGCACATCGTGGGGAAGAGATGATGATTCTCTACATTATCGGATTAAAATTATTAATTGGGGTGTTATCTGGATATGCGGTTGATTTGTTGCTCAGCAATAAACTATATGATGGTCCGTTACCGGAAGTTAAATCATCACACGCTGTTGAAATAAAACACGAGTTGGAAAAAACCAAGTACGGAGAAATTGCTTTTCACACTTTGAAACGTACGCTGAGAATTTATTTTTGGGTTTTAATAATTACCATCGCAATCTCGTTCGTTTTATTTTTTACAGATTCAGAACATCTGATAAAATCAATTCAGGCACACCCGAACATTCAGATTATTGCAGCCTCAATCTTCGGTTTGATTCCCAACTGTGCAGCATCTATTGCAATAGCCGAAGCCTTTTTACACACGGGTTTGTCTTTTGGGGCAACAGTTGCTGGATTAAGTACGGGCGCAGGCTTTGGCCCGATTGTTTTATTTAAAGACGGAATGTTTAGAGCGGCACTTCAAGCGCTTCTGATTTGCCTGGCGGCGGCAATAATTTGGGGCTACCTGATAAATTATTTGGTTCAATTTATTCCCTGGTTTTTTCACAGTCAATAAGAACAAACGGAATGGTTAAGTTTAAAAGTCCATTACTTTGTGCAAGTTGATTTAATCTGTCAACCAGCTCTGCGAAAAAGCCAGTTTGCTTTTCTTTAGGAATGAATTCTTTCCAGCTATCAATAAAGGCGAGCTTTATGAGAAAATGATTGATCAACGCTGTTCCATCAACAAAGCGATATGCAAACTCATCGTGAGATATTTCGTTAATAGAATAGCCGCTTGCATTTAGAAGTTGAATAAACACTTCAACCGGCAGACGCTTTTTGTAAATATGCTTTTTCATTGATTCGATTTCAGTAAGCATCTTTCTCTCACGAAGCAACTTTTCGAACACAGAGTAAAACTCCTGCATTGTTTTATCCGTGTTGTAAGTGAATAGAAGCTGGGATCCGATTTTAGAAATTCTTCTACACTCATTCAGGACCATTTTGATATCATTGACATTATTTAACCCGTTGTTGCTGAAAATTAGATCAACAGAATTGTCGGGCAAGGGAATGTTCTCTGCAACGCCGGTGATTATCTCGACGTTAGTTACTCCATAAATTCTGATTTTCGTTTTGATTCTCTCAACCGCGGCTTTCCACGGATCTATTCCATAAACTTTGCAAGTGTTGCCGAGTCTCATTGCAACCTCAAGCAGAGGGAATCCCAAACCCGAACCAATATCAAGCGCAGTAATATTTTTTCTGTAATTAATTTTATCGAGGAGCTTTAATCCAAACGGAGCCGACCAGAGAGGAAGCTCATCAATTACAGAAACAGTTTCTTTATCGTTGAGATCGTAGTTTGTCTTTAAGTAATTGTTCATAAAATTATTTGTCCGTTTTGTTCTTTAATTATTTCTCCGCACAGACCACGAATGTCATTCCGGCGAATCGCCGAAGGCGAAGAGTCCGGAATCTGAGGAGCGTCTCCATTCGTTTGATTCTGGATTCACTTCACTCGCCAGAATGACAAAGCGATTCAACCTACTTGTTAATTGCGTCAAGATATTTTTTAATGTAGCCGTCAATTTGTTTGAGCTTATACTGCATAATGTAACGCGGATGCTCAAGCACAGTAATTTTCTTAAAAAATTTATGCTCTTCATTGATTGGAAAAAAGTAGTCTGCATTTTTCTTTCCAAGAAGAATAGCGTAATCTCTTCTTCCACCAAATTTAATTTGTTCCCGGATATTCTGAACTATATCTAATCTGAGCAAGTCAGAAAGAGATTTTTCATCATAGTAATTATAATTCTTTTTGTTTTTGATTATTGCGAAAGGATAAAGCGCAGTTAGAAAAGCTTGTGAGAAAAATTTTTCCGCACCGCCAAACCTTTCGACAACCGTATAAACAAATTTACTTGAAAGCTCTTTTCTTTCTCCGAACTTATTTTCAACTCCACAATGGTCTCTAAGAGCAACGGGATCTGTAAAAGCAATCCCAGTTAACCCGCCGCCAAATCTTCCGGGATTTATTCCAATGATAAATAAACGTTCATTTTGATCGTTATAGAATTTTGTATAGAAATTTTTAACGATTTGTTTTACTTCGTCTTTTTCGTATGGGTTTATCACTTGAACACCGGAACTTTTTAAGTCAGGCGTCTTGAGATTGCAAAAGTATTTGGTTGCCTTGGATGAAAAACTCATTTTTTATTTAATGAAAGAACACAGAATATTCCACAAACCTTCCATCCTTATAATTGAACTTTGCACTGAAAAATTTGTCTTCAAACAACCAGGGAATAAAAATTTTGTCTCCGTCCCATAAGCCAATCTCAGTTAATTTTTCATTTGGTATCCATTCAAGTTTACCTTCGGGGGAATCAATCAGCTCTCCTTCATAATCATCTGCTGTAAAAAGAAAAACATACCAATCATCCTTACCGTCAAACAAAGGAAACGTTATAAATCCTTTCATCTTAACAGACGTAACTTTTAATCCGCTTTCTTCTTCAATTTCTCTGATTGCACATTCTTCGGGAGATTCGCCCGGCTCAAATTTTCCGCCAAGCCCGTTCCATTTTCCTTCGTGATAATCATTTTGCTTTTTATTGCGATAGATCATCAACGTGGAATTGTTCTTTTTATCTATCACATAACAGAGGGTTGCGAGTTTCATTAATCACCTTAAATTAATTGATTTGCTGTCCCAAAATAATGCTTTGAAGAAAATATGTATTTGCAGATTAATTAGGAAATTTTATTTTAAGATGCAATAAAAAATTCATTTGTTTATAAAAATATTATTGCAAATATTAAATTGTATTTTTGAAAACAACTTGGAAAAACTAACCTAAATGTGGGAGATATGTTCGATGGAATTAAATGAGAAAGAATTATTAGAAGCCTTGTCTGATAATCAATTTATTAATCTGCAGCCAAAGCAAGATGAGGAGGTATACTCTCTTTTTGCTGCAAAGCGTAAAAAGAAGGACGAGGACGATGATGATATTGATGATGAAGAAGATGATTTTTATGAAGAAGAAGAAGAGGAAGATAATCCATTTGAAATAGAGCCCTCGGAGGAAGATTTAATAGAAGACGAATTGCCCAATGATGACGATGATTTATTCGAGGAAGATGAAGATTCGCTTCATTAGTGATCAGGATCCGAGAAACTGATTTCCTAATAAATAGTTTTTTACATAGTCGGCAACACCATCTTCAAGACTTTTAATTGGGATGTTGTAGCCGGCTTTTTTTATTTTATTCATGTTTGCTTCGGTGAAGTACTGATATTTGTTCTTCAGATGTTCGGGCAAATCAATGTATTCTATATTAACAGGTTTGTTTAGTGCTTTAAATATAGCGGTAACAAGATCATTCCACGTTCTAGATTTTCCTGTGCCGAGATTAAACAAACCGTTAATGTCTGGCTTATCTAAAAAGAACAATGTCATATCCACAGCATCTTTTATGTAAATAAAATCCCGTAGCTGTTCACCGTCTTTGTATTTTGGATTTAGAGACTTAAACAATTTTACTTTTCCCGTATCACGAATCTGCTCAAATGCTTTATGTACAACCGAGCGCATATCTACTTTGTGATATTCGTTTGGACCATAAACGTTGAAATATTTCAATCCCACAATTTTCTCAAATGCCCCATTCCGTTTTGACCAAAGATCAAATAATTGTTTTGAATAGCCGTACATATTTAGTGGTCGTAAAGATTCAAGTTTATTTTCATCGTCATCAAAACCAAGAGAACCGTCGCCGTATGTTGCAGCCGAAGAGGCATAGATAAATCTTATGTTTTTCTCGAGACAAAACTTTGCAAGTTCTTTTGTGTACAAGTAATTATTTGAGAAGAGATGATCGGCATCCTTTTCTGTTGTAGATGAATTCGCTCCCATATGAATAATAGCAGATATCTCGAAAGGAATATCGCGTTCAAGAATCATCGAAATGAAATCATCTTTATGAATGAAATCCTCAAACTTCAGTGGGACGAGGTTCTTCCATTTGTCTTCTACACCCAACTCATCTACAATAATAATCTTATTTTCACCAAGCTGATTAAGCCGCCACACTATTGCGCTCCCGATAAAGCCTGCGCCGCCAGTTACAATTATCATATCAGAAAATCCTTTGTTTTTCCATAAAGTAATTTAGCCATAATTGAACGTGTTTTAAAGGTAATGATTTTAATAAGCCTTCGACTTTGAATAATTATCTCATTGACAAAGAAACTATAATTCATATATTTGAAGCAGATTTTATTAGTTCTTTTGAGCCAAAGGCTCATCAGCCTCTGGCTGATAAAAATTTAATTCTTATCAAGAACGGCGTAGGGAACAGGCCCGCTGATGCCGTAGCAGCCGGTCCCGAATTATCGGGATGTCGGGTGCTAAATCCTGCTCCGCCTCAGGCGGAGAAAGATGAGATGAAGATTAGTTTTATACCTCTTCGTCTCATCTGAAGAGGTTTTTTCATTTTAAAAAAAGCAGTATGAAACTAACAGTAGAAACATTCAAAGAAATATTAAAAGATAGAATTCTCGTTCTTGATGGCGCAATGGGCACGATGATTCAGCGCCACAAATTATCAGAAAAAGATTTTCGGGGCGAACGATTTAAAGATCATCCTCATGACCTTAAAGGAAACAACGATCTTCTTTCAATTACTCAGCCGGAAATTATTAAAGCAATTCACCGCGCCTATTTTGAAGCCGGTGCCGATATTGTTGAAACAAATACTTTTAACGGAACATCAATATCGCAGGCAGATTATCATGCAGAGCATATTGCTTACGAAATAAATTTTGAAGCCGCAAAAATTGCAAAAGAAGTTGCTGCAGAATTCAAGAAGAAAAATCCAGATAAACCAAGGTTTGTTGCAGGCGCACTTGGACCAACGAACAAAACACTTTCACTTTCTCCAAATGTAAATGATCCCGGCTATCGGGCAGTAACTTTTGATGAAATGGTAAATGCGTATTATGAACAAACGCGCGGATTGGTTGATGGCGGCGTTGATATAATTTTAATCGAAACAATTTTTGACACTCTAAATGCAAAAGCTTCAATTATCGCTGTTCAAAAATATCTGGACGAAAAAGGAATTGATCTTCCTTTAATGATTTCCGGGACGATTGTTGACCAAAGTGGAAGAACGTTATCAGGACAAACAGTCGAAGCCTTTTACGTTTCTATCTCTCACGCAAAAAATCTGGTAAGCGTTGGATTAAACTGTGCGCTTGGTGCAAAACAAATGCGTCCTTTTGTAGAAGATTTATCGAATGTTTCAGACAAATTCATTTCAGTTTACCCTAATGCCGGTTTGCCCAACGAAATGGGCGGCTACGATGAAACTCCGCAAACAATGGCAAGCGTACTTGAGGATTTTCTCGCCAGCGGATTTGTGAATATTGTAGGTGGCTGCTGCGGTACAACTCCTGAGCATATAAAAGCAATTAGTGAAATTGTAAAACATCACAAGCCGCGCATTCCAAAAAAACAAGAACCATATTTAAGATTAAGCGGGCTCGAACCTGTCGTTCTTCGTCCCGATTCTAATTTTATGAACATCGGCGAGAGAACAAACGTAACGGGCTCTAAAAAGTTTGCCCGGCTTATTAAAGAGAATAATTATGATGAAGCCCTTTCCGTTGCACGGGATCAGGTTGAAGGCGGCGCACAGGTTATCGATGTTAATATGGACGAAGGTATGCTGGATTCAGAAGCAGCGATGACGAAGTTCCTCAACCTGCTTGAAGCCGAGCCTGATATTGCAAAGCTTCCTATTATGATTGATTCATCAAAGTGGAGTGTTATTGAGGCAGGATTGAAATGTTTGCAGGGTAAAGGAATTGTAAATTCAATTTCTATGAAGGAAGGCGAAGATGTTTTTAAAGAACACGCAAGAAAAGTTTTAAGTTATGGTGCTGCAGTTATAGTAATGGCATTTGACGAGAAAGGTCAAGCAGATACTTTCGAAAGAAGAATCGAAATATGTAAACGTGCTTATGATATTTTAATAAACGAGGTTGGATTCGCGCCCCAGGATATAATCTTCGATCCGAACATTCTTGCAATTGCAACGGGAATAGAAGAGCACAATAATTATGCGGTTGATTATTTGGAAGCGACCAGATGGATAAAGCAGAATCTTCCTCTAGCAAAAGTCAGTGGTGGCGTAAGCAACTTATCGTTTTCTTTTCGGGGAAACGATACTGTGCGCGAAGCAATGCACTCTGCATTTCTATTCCATGCTATCAAGGCGGGAATGGATATGGGGATTGTTAATGCCGGTCAGCTTGAAGTTTATGAGGAAATACCGAAAGAGCTTTTAGAAAAAGTTGAAGATGTTATCCTTAATAGAAGACCCGATTCAACCGAAAGACTAATTGAATTTGCCGAAACGATTAAGAAAAAAGATAAGACAGAAGAGAAAAAAGATGAATGGCGCAACCTTCCCGTTGAAGAACGATTAAAGCATGCACTTATAAAAGGAATTGTTGATTACATAGACGTTGATGTTGAAGAAGCCAGGTTGAAATATTCACAGCCATTGGAAATTATCGAAGGTCCGCTGATGGCTGGAATGAACGTGGTTGGAGATTTATTTGGTGCAGGTAAAATGTTTCTGCCGCAGGTCGTTAAAAGCGCGAGAGTTATGAAAAAAGCCGTTGCGATATTGGAACCGTACATTGCCCATCCCCCGCCCCAACGGGAAAAGAGCCTCATCCCCAGCCCTTCTCCAAAGGAGAAGGGAGTTGGAAAAGATAAATATGATTGGATGACTTCTGATCCTATTGCTTATGAATTACTTAAAGAGTTTGCGAATAAAAACCGTTTAAATCCAACCCAGGCAGAAATTGCCTTGTGGGAATTATTAAGAAACAGGAAACTTGGGGCCTATAAGTTTAGAAGACAGCATATAATTGGTAAATATATCGCTGATTTTGCTTGTATTCCATATAGACTCATAATAGAAATTGATGGATTAATACATCAACTTCCAGAAAATCTAGAGACTGATGAAATCAGAACTAGGTGGTTAGAAAGCATTGGATTTAATGTATTAAGATTTACAAATGATCAAGTTTTAGTTGATCCTGAAAAAGTGCTGGATGAAATACTCCGAATTTTAAAAGCCCTCTCCTTTGGAGAGGGTTTGGGTGAGGCTCGTTCTGGTTCGGGAAAGATTCTGCTGGCGACAGTAAAAGGCGACGTCCACGACATAGGAAAAAACATTGTTGGGGTTGTACTTGGCTGTAATAATTATAATGTAATTGATTTGGGTGTTATGGTACACACAGAAAAAATTCTACAAACCGCAGTCGACGAAAGGGTTGATGTAATAGGATTAAGCGGACTCATTACTCCATCGCTTGACGAAATGGTTCACGTTGCAAAAGAAATGGAAAGACGAGGAATGAAGCTTCCGCTACTTATTGGCGGAGCCACAACTTCACGCATCCATACTGCCGTAAAGATTTCTCCAAACTATAGTGGTGCGGTTATTCATGTGCTTGATGCTTCGCGAAGTGTTCCCGTTGTTTCAAACCTTCTTAATGAAAATGAAGAAGAAAGAAAAAAATATGTTCAGTTATTTAAAGAGGAGTACAAGAATTTAAGTGAGGACTATACTAAAAGAAAAACCGATAAGAATTATATTTCTTTAGAACAAACCCGGGAGAACAGATTAAAGATAGATTGGAAAAAAGCCTCATTTAAAAAGCCTAATAAGCCAGGGGTGACTGTTCTAAGTAATTATCCCCTCTCCACATTAAGAAATTACATTGACTGGGCACCATTCTTCATGACATGGGAATTAAAAGGTAAATACCCCTCAATCTTTGAAGATAAAAACGTTGGGACAGAAGCCAAAAAACTTTTTGATGATGCAAATAAACTATTAGATAAAGTAATCAACGAAAAGCTTCTCACAGCAAATGGAGTTGTCGGTTTGTTCCCCGCAAACTCTGTCGGAATTGATGATATTGAAATCTATACTGATGAAACAAGAACAGGTGTAAAAAGAGTTCTGCACACAATAAGACAGCAAATGCAGAAATCAAAAGATGAACCAAATATTGCTCTTGCAGACTTCATTGCACCAAAAGAAAGTGGTGTCGAAGATTATATCGGAATGTTTGCTGTTACTGCTGGGGTTGGAATTGAAAAGCTTGTTGAAAAATTTGAAAAGGATCACGACGATTATAATAGCATAATGACCAAAGCTCTTGCAGACAGGTTTGCCGAAGCTTTTGCTGAACATCTCCACGAGCTTGTGAGAAAAGAATATTGGGGATATGCTTCAGATGAAAAATTTTCTAATGAAGACTTGGTAAAAGAAAGATATATTGGAATTCGTCCTGCGCCCGGTTATCCTGCTCAGCCAGACCATACAGAAAAACCAATTATCTTTTCTTTGCTTGATGTCGAGAAGAATGCCGGAATAAAGCTCACCGAAAGTTTGGCAATGTACCCCGCTGCAAGTGTAAGTGGGTTGTATTTCTCTCACCCCGAAGCAAAATATTTTACTGTGGGAAAAATCGGTAAAGACCAGGTTCTCGATTACCACCGCCGGAAGGGAATGAGTGTTGAAGAAATTGAGAGATGGTTAGGTCCGATATTGAATTATTAGCCCACCCCGAACCCCTCCCAAAGGGAGGGGCTTAATTAATTTTTAAACTCATTGAACCAGAAATGCAGATTCTTTTTGGCAAAATCACTCTCCTCATCTAACTTTGCTCTTAAAAATTCTTCCAATTTAAAGCAGGGAACATCTTTATGTCAGAAAAAACTCCCGATAAAAAACCAGGCATATCATCCTTCTCTAAAAATTACTGGATAGTAATTCTGATGGAATTTTTTGAGCGCGGTTCCTACTATGGAATGATGAGCATATTGTCTGTTTATATGACTGACCAGCTTAACTTCACTAAAGAAAGCGTTGGCGTAATTAAAAGCACAATTCAGCCGCTGCTTTATATTCTCCCAATATTATCTGGTGCAATTGGCGAAAGATTCGGTTACAGGAAAACATTAATTTTTGCCTTCATCTTTTTAGGGATTGGTTATTTTCTTACAAGTCAGACAACAGAATATGCAATGGTGTTTGCAAGCCTGATAATTATGGCTGTCGGTGCCGGTGCTTTTAAACCGATGATCTCCGGAACAATTGCAAGAGAAACAAATGAAAGCAACAGCACACTCGGCTTTGGAATTTTTTATTGGTCAATAAATCTCGGTGCATTTTTATTCCCGCTGATTCTCGTTCCATACATTAAAAGTACATTTGGATGGCAGTATGTTATGATGGCATCGGCTATTGGAACAATAGCGATGTTGATACCAACGCTATTTGTTTATAAAGAACCGAAAAAACCTGAAAACACAAAAACCATTGGCGAGGTTTTAAAGGGAGCCGTAATGGTCTTAACTGACGGTCGCTTCATTGGGCTGATTGTTATTTACTCCGGTTTCTGGATTCTCTATTTTCAGATGTTTGATTCTGTATTGTGGTATGTTCAGAAATATGTAGATGCTTCGACACTAAATAATTCAGTTAATGGAATTTTTTCTGCTGTTGGAATCAATTTAAACTGGAAGTTTGATGTTGAGCACGTTACCGTTATTAATGCAGGAACTATAATATTATTACAAATAGTAGTTTCGAATATTGTTAAAAACACAAAGGCACTTCCAACGATGATTGCCGGCATAGCGATGGGTACAATCGGAATGGCAATACTTGCAATCAATACAGACATCTGGGTTTTCATTATTGGGATAGTAATTTTTTCTATCGGTGAGATGACAGCTCACCCAAAGTTTATCAGTTACGTTGGACTAATCGCACCCGAAGATAAAAAAGCGCTTTACCTCGGCTATGCATTTCTCTATGGTGTATTGGGAAGCTTTATCGGCGGAATTCTCGGCGCCAATCTTTATGTACATTTCGTTGATAATTTAAATCAGCCGAGTACGCTATGGATTATCTTTTCAATGATTGGCGTGGTTACAATTATTGGATTAGTACTTTATAATAAATTTCTCGCACCTAAAAAGTATTAAACAGAAATATGGCTAATTAATAAAATGAGCTCATCAAAAAAAGGTTGTTCACCATTTAAATTTTTAAGGAGGTTATTTATGAATTATCCCCACACAAAAAATCACTTTCAGGTAGAATGGGGAGGCAGAAATATTGGATTTATGGAAGTCAGCGGACTTTCAATTGAACTTGATGTTGTTGACTATCGCGAAGGATCATCTCCCGAGAGTTCAGCCAGAAAAATGCCGGGCCTAAAAAAATTTTCAGATGTTGTGTTGAAACGGGGCATTGTTAAAAGTGATGATGATTTTTACAGATGGATCAGCACTGCAACCTTTAACCAGGTTGAGAGACGAGATGTCGTAATTTCTCTTTTGAATGAACGTCATGAGCCTGTTGTAGTTTGGAAGCTTAAAAACGCTTTCCCATCAAAGCTTGAATACTCAACATTAAATGCACATTCAAGCGATGTTGTAATTGAATCGCTCACTTTAGCACATGAAGGATTGATAGTAGAGTATCTTTAACTAGGACAAAGGATTGTTATTGTTGTTTGAGAATTGCAATATCAAAAAGCTTTTTATTGCTAAAGGGATCTTCCCTGTCATTTTCAAAATCGGGGCGATAAAAATCATGACTTTCCATCTCCTGAATCCATCCGTTCTCCAATCCATATTTATGAAGTAATTCGGTTACCCGATCAAACTCGGAATGTCTTACTGTTCTATTCAGTAAAATATTTTTTTCAGCCCGATTCGTTGGATAATATTGTGCCATAACAGAGATGTAAATATTGGGGTCCAGCCCCGATATGAACTTAAATACCTCTTCTGATTCAGCCAGTCCATTCGGAAGTACGAGATGACGGATTATTAATCCTCTTACAACAACGCCGTTTTCATAGACGAGTTCGCTTCCGACCTGGTCGTACATTTCTTTGATTGCTGGTTTTGCTTTATCAAAATAATCCGGTGCTTTGGAGTAACGTCTTCCATAATCATTATTGCCGTATTTGAAATCGGGAAGATAAATATCGACAACATCTTTATATAGTTTTAAAACATCAACCGAATCATATCCATTTGAGTTGTAAATAACAGGAAGATTTAATCCTTTAACTATCGCAAGTCTGATTGATTTGAGAATTGGTACGGCAAAATGAGTTGGGGAAACGAGACCAATGTTGTGGCAATTTTTATTCTGAAGCTCCAGCATAATTTCTGCAAGCCTTTCAACAGAAACTTCATTTAGTTTTTCTTCAGCAGGATTCTGACTGATTTCAAAATTCTGGCAATAGTCGCATCTCAAATTACAATTACCAAAGAAAATATTTCCGGCACCGTTTGTTCCTGATAAAACCGGTTCTTCACCAAAGTGAAGTGTATAAGAAGAAACTATTGGTTGATCTCCGCTCTGGCAAGTACCCAATTCTCCGTTGGTTCTGTCTACAAGGCAATCACGAGGACAGCTTGTACAGCTTTTTAAGATTTCGCCAGCTTGAATTAATCGCTTCGCGAACTCTTCTTCTGATATTTTTTTATATGATGGTATAATGTTTATATGCCAATAAAATATTTATAGTTTTCATGGAAATATAGCAGAGATTCCTTTAAAACAGCTTTAATACAGCGATCGACTGGATTTAGTTATGCGCTCTTAAAAACACGTCTCTTTGTGATTCAAATTACATTAAAAATTTTATTTTTAATCACCTATTGACAGAAGGACGATCATTCACTAAGTTTAGCTCAGAAAATAAACAATGTTCAGCAAAGGAAAACTTATGGGTGCAAAAGAAAGAAAAGAGAGACAGAAAACCGAAATGAGAGAAGCTATTCTCTCTGCTGCTCTTAAATTATTTTCAGATGATGGATATGACACCGTTACCATGAGAAAGATTGCAGAAGAAATTGAGTACAGCGTCGGGACAATCTATTTATACTTCAAAGATAAAAGCGAAATTTTCTTTGAACTTCACAATCGTGGTTTTGCTGAGTTTTTTCAAAAACAACTTTCAGTTCAGCACATAAAGGATCCGCTGGAAAGATTAATTGCACACGGCACAGCATATGTACAATTTGCTATAGATCGCCCCGAATATTATGATGTAATGTTCATTTCCAGGACACCCTCAAAAGAAATTAATAAAAGCAAACACTGGACCGAAGGAGAAAGAACCTATGATTTGCTTAAGCTAAATATTAAGCAAGCAATGGAAGCCGGATACTTTAAAGACGTTGATATAGAAGTTGCGGCATTTTCTCTTTGGTCATTTGTTCATGGAATCTCTTCACTGTTTGTAAGAGATCGAATGATGATGGTTCCAGCTGAAGCCATAAAACCATTGGTTACCGGGGCGTTGAAATTTTTAGAGCGAGCATACTAAAAAATTTTACCATAACACTAAACAATGTTCATTATAATATCGTCGTTCATAAGAAAGGAGACAAAATGAAAAATCTATTATTCGGAATTCTGATTTTGATTATTGGAATAAACGCATCAACCAAAGCAACTGAAATTGTTAAAGGAAGTATAACCGGTGAAGTTATTGACCGCGATACGAAACAGGAAATTGTCGGTGCTGTAATAGAAGTTCTGAACACTGGAATTTTAACTGCAACCGATATTCGCGGAAGTTTTGTGATTGATGGTCTTGATCCTAAAACATATAACTTAAAAATATCCGCACCTTATTATGTAACAACATACAAAACAGATATTCTGGTTACAGGAAAACAAAGCAGCAAAATTGTTATCGAACTTAAACTCGCTTCTTATGAAACAGAAGAAATTGTGGTTTCATCCGAAAGATATTTTGATAAACCCAGTGATCTTGTAACAAGCACAAACTCGCTATCGGCAGAAGAAATAAGAAGAGCGCCAGGAGCTGTTGAAGATTTGAATCGAATGGTTCAATCTCTACCGGGAGTTACAACCGCAACAGACAGCAGAAACGATTTGATTGTTCGAGGAGGAAGTCCCGTTGAGAATTTTATTCTTGTTGAAGGAATCGAAGTCCCGAATATAAATCACTTCGGAACACAAGGTGCATCCGGCGGACCAATCGGAATGATCAATGTGGATTTTCTTAATGATGTAACTTTCAGTGCTGGTGGATTTCCGGCAAAGTACGGCGACAAGCTTTCTTCAATAATGGATGTTCAGTATCGTAACGGCGATAAAAATAATTTTAATGGAAAAATAGATATCGGAATTGCAGGCGGGGGAATTATTTTGGAAGGTCCTTTGCAGGAAGGAAAAAGCTCTTATCTATTTTCAGCAAGAAAAAGTTATCTTGATTTAATTTTATCATCAACAGGATTAACAGCAGTTCCCAACTACTCAAACTTCAATCTTAAAGCCACTTACGAATTGTCTGAAAAACACAAACTAACATTTATTGGATTGGGTGGAATTGATAAAATAAATTTTAAAGGCGTTGATGATGAAGATGATCCTTTTATTAACAGCACTGATTTTTCCGGCTGGTCAGCTGCCGGCGGTATTGTTCACAAGTGGTTAATTGGGAATCAGACTTTTCTTCAAACATCTTTATCAACCAATATGTATCAGAGAGAAGTTAATGAAGACTCTGTAGGTAAACCGACCTTCAATAACGAATCATTAGATAGAGAATATGTTCTACGTACAGATCTTTCTCAAAGATTTTCGCCAACTGATTTGCTTGAAACTGGTTTTACAGCGAAGTATTTGAGAAATGATAACTTTATTTTTCGCGCACAAACAGTTGATATTTACGGCAGCACATTGCCAGAATTAAATTACGACGCAGTTGCAGAAGCTTACAAGCTTTCGCCTTACATACAGTATTCAAAAAATCTTTTTGCAAGATTAGATTTAATGGCTGGTTTGCGATATGATTATTTCAGTTATCTGAATGATGAGGGAACAATTTCTCCAAGAGCATCTGCGGGATTTTATCTTTTTGATAATTTTAGATTAAATGCAGCTTACGGAATCTATCATCAGGCACCGCCATTGTTGTGGCTGGTTGCTTATGATCAGAACAAAGATTTAAAGCAAATAAAAACCGAACAGTTTGTTACAGGAATTGAATACTATCCTACAAGTGATTTGAAAATAACGGTTGAGTATTTTGAAAAGCAGTATTCTGATTATCCGAATAGTGTACTCAATCCGCCAGTAACTTATGCAAATGCTGGAGCTGAATATCAAACGCTCGGACTTGAGCCGCTTTTACCTGCAAGTGATGGTTATGCAAGAGGCGTTGAATTTTTCGTTCAGAAAAAATTAACCAATGGTTTGTACGGAATGTTTAATTATTCTTTTTCGAAAATAAACTTTACTTCGCTTGATGGTATAGAAAGACCGAGCAGCTTTGATTATCAGATTGTTCTAACAGCAATTTTGGGATATAAAATTACGGATAATTTTGAAGTATCAGCAAAGTATAGATTTATGGGCGGCAGACCATATACTCCTCTTGATGAAACTGCATCGGCTCAGTTCAATCAAACAATTTATGATTTTACCAGATACAATGGCGTTCGTTACAAAGATTATCAGCGATTGGATATAAGAGTAGATTATCGTTTTGAAATGTTTGGCTGGGCACTTACAACTTATCTAGATTTTCAGAATGTGCTGAACATCGAAAATGTTGAACAGGTTATTTGGAATCAAAAAACTCAGCAAGTTGATTACATTTATCAGTGGAAATTCTTGCCGGCTGGTGGAATTAAGATAGAATTTTAAATAAACAAATCAGAGGAAAACAAAAATGCAAACGATACTTGGTGCCGGCGGCGGCGCAGGAACAGAGATAACAAGAGAGTTATCAAACTATACAAAAGAAATACGGATTGTCAATCGTAATCCGAAAAAGGTTAATGATACAGATCAATTATTGAAAGCTGACTTAACTGATCCAAAGCAGCTTGATGATGCAGTCAGGGGGTCGGAAATAGTTTATGTAACAATAGGGTTTCCTTACAGCATTAAAGTCTGGCGTGAACTCTGGCCAATGTTTATGCGGAATCTGATTGATAGCTGCAGTAAGTATAAAACCAAAATTGTTTTTATTGATAATGTTTACATGTATGATCCGAAATATCTTAGCAATATGACTGAAGATACGCCAATGAATCCGATTTCCAAAAAAGGAACGGTTCGTATGGAGATTGCAAGGATGCTGATGGATGCAGTTGAGAAGAACAAAGTTGAAGCAATTATAGCGCGGGCACCTGATTTTTACGGACCCGCTGTAACAACAAGTATGCTTTATCAAACTGTATATTTAAAACTCATTAACGACAAAAATCCACAATGGCTTGGTAAGCTGGATGTAATCCACAGTTTTATTTACAGCAAAGATATCGGAAAGGCGGTGGCATTACTTGGCAACACTCCAGATTCATTTAATCGGATATGGCATCTTCCAACAACCAATATAAAGTTAAGTAATGGACAATGGATTAAACTGATGATGCAAGCGATGAACAAGCAAAAGAAAATTCAAACAATGCCGGATTGGATGATAAGCACTTTGGGAGTTTTTGTCCCCATATTAAAAGAACTGCAGGATGTAGGATATCAGTTCAAACAGGATTACTTCTTTAACAGCGGCAAGTTTAATAAGAGGTTTAATTTTACACCGACTTCACCGGAAGATGGAATAAAGAAAATGGTTTTATCTTGAGGCTCTTAGTTTTTGGGGACAGTTGGGACAAGTGAGACTTTAGTGTCGCATAAGTCCCTATTGTCCTTTTTTTCTATAATTAATTCTGGCTTTAGTCATTTTCTCTCTTAAACCACCTTCTTTAATGAAATCTTGTTCAAGTCTTTTAATCTGACGACTTAAGAGATAAGAAGCAATTTTTATTAATCCAGCTAATACATTTGCACTGATTTCGGGATTGGGGTTTTCTATACCCTTTTTGAAAGTTTCATAATTAGCATTAGGCGTTCGGTTTAATTCTCTTAATCGGTTGATATACTTATGATCTTTTTCCCACTCTTTCAATTTGCGTGTTCTAAGAAAATCCTGATAATCTATTAATAACTCTTCAAGGCTTGCACGTGCTACGTTAGTGAGCTTTATTTCGGTTTCTTTGGAAGTAGCAGATGCCATACTAGCTTCGGCAATATTTTGTTTGCCGGATCTAGCAGCCTGAATCATTTGATCAATTGTTCGATCAGGTTTCTTCAGAAATTTATTACAGAAATGTACTGTCCCGTCAAAGATGATTTCTGCTTTTTGGTAAGTTAATAATTTCTTGTAACCACCGTGTTGAGGAATAAAACCATCTTCGGATTTAACTTTATTATCCATTTGGTCTCTATTTGATTGCAAAATAATTTGTCCTAAAATAACAAACTATTTGTATAGAAATCGCTTATTTTTCTTATAATAATTAGTTGAGTTTTTTATGAAATGGATTTTCTTCTTCGTCGTTATCATTCACGCATTGATTCATCTGATGGGTTTTCTTAAAGCATATCAGCTTGCGGAAATTAACCAGCTCACACAAAACATTTCCAAGCCGATGGGAATACTTTGGTTAGTTGCACTAATACTTTTCCTTGCAGCGGCAATCCAATTCATAAGTAACCACGATTTGTGGTGGATAACTGCTCTGGCTGCCGTGATCTTGTCCCAGGTTCTTATAATCTTATTCTGGCAGGATGCTAAGTTCGGAACAATAGCCAATATTATTATTCTGTTATCTGTAATTGCCGGATATGGATTTTGGAGTTTTGATAATATTTTTAACAATGATGTTGCTGTCAGACTTGAAACAAGTTCAAAGATTGAAAAGAATTTTCTTACCGATAAAGATATTGAGCATCTTCCTCTACCGGTACAAAAATATCTTAGATATACTGGAGTAATCAATAAAGAAAAGGCTAATAATGTTAAAATAGTTTTTGACGTTGAAATGCGGGAGAAGGGAAAAGACTGGTTTAAAGCAACATCTGTTCAGTACAATTTTTTTGATGAGCCAACCCGTCTTTTTTATATGCAAGCAAGGATGTTTGGTATGACAGTCCCCGGCTATCACAGATATGTTGAAGCAAATGCAACAATGGACATTCGTTTGTTTGGTTTATTCCCGATAGTAAAGGAATCAGGAGACATTATGAACAAAACAGAAACGGTTACTTTGTTTAATGATATGTGTCTGATGGTTCCGGCAACTTTGATTGACAAACGAATTCAGTGGGAACCAATAGATAGTTTAACCACCAAAGCTGTTTTTACCAACAGGGGAATAACTATTTCCGCAACACTTTACTTCAATGAGACGGGACAGTTGATTAATTTTACTTCGGATGATCGAACCGCAATCACTGATATGAAGCAATACCGATTCTCAACACCGATTACGGATTACAAAAATATAAATGGAAGAAATGTTCCGACATCTGGTGAAGCAATCTGGCATTATCCGGATGGAGAATTCGTATATGGAAAATTTAAATTGAAAACTATCCAATACAATCTTTCTAATTAGATATTTTTAAGATGGTTGAATAACTGAATTTGAATCCACAAAACGTATGAATATTTACAGCGAATTAGTGATATTTTATTTCTCCGGGACCGGTAATTCTAAACAAGTTGCAAAATGGATTTCAGAATTTGCTGCAGCAAGGGGTATGAATTGTCAGTTATTCGATATATCAAAGACAGATATTTCAGAGTTAGAAACATTACATTCAAATGTGTTGATTATTATTATCTCTCCCGTTCACGGTTTTAACTATCCCAAAATAACTTTAGACTTTATCAGACGCTTTCCTAAAGGGAAAAATAAACTTGTCTTAATGAATACAAGAGCGGGAATGAAGATTGGCTCCTTTATTACACCGGGACTAACCGGAATAGCATTTATTCTATCTTCACTATTATTAAAAAGAAAAGGTTATAAAATAGTTGGGCAAATTCCTTTTGATATGCCATCCAACTGGATTTCCATACATCCAGCGCTTAATGAAAGAACTGTTAAGTTTATCCACCAAAAGAATTATGACCGCGTTAAAAAACATTCCGATAAAATATTAGCCGGTAAAAAAGATTTTCTTGCGCTGAGAGATTTAATACAAGACATCTTAATAGCACCCATCTCGCTAGGTTATTATTTAGTTGGAAGATATGCATTTGCCAAAACATTTTATGCTTCTTATAAATGTGATAATTGCGATATATGTATAAAACAATGTCCCGTGAACGCCATTGAGAAAATTAATAACCGTCCATATTGGACGTTTAATTGTGAAAGCTGTATGAAATGTATGAACTCTTGTCCCAAAAGAGCCATCGAAACAGCACACGGACTTTTTATAATTACTCTTTTTTTAATTTCTATACTGTCATCATTAATAATTACCCCGCTTTTGCCAGAAAGCGGTATTAATGATTTAATAAGATTTCTAATTGTGAATTCTGTCTTTGTGACTTTTCTGTGGATTTTATACAAAGCCCAGCACTTAATAATCGGGAAAAAATTCGTGGGGAAATTGATAGTAGTTACATCTTTAACATATTACAAGTTCTGGGGGCGTTACAAATCCATACCCGATTATAAATGGAAGAAATGAAAAACTAAAGAAGATTAAATTCGTTTCAGCTTTATTCATTTGTCCATCCGCTCTTTGAACGCAGATGGTCTTACCCAAACTTTTAATTCTCTTATTTGTCAGCTAAATCGATTCTTAAATTCTTAACATCATTGATTAAGATTCTGTTCATTTTTTCCGGTTCTTCAAATAATGGACTGTGTGCTGATTGATCAAAAGTATAAAAACCTTTTATGGGCGCATTGATTGTAGCGAAATATTTTTTTGCTAATTCGTATGAACAGGTATAATCATATAGTCCGTGAAAAAAATAAATCGGGATCTTAAAATCATTTTTGCTTTCGAGCAAATTTGTATTGATCATTCTATTCCAGTTTTGACTTATACCGAATTTTGATTTGCCAGCCCACAGACTATATTTTTCCGACAGCGTATACTCACTAAAATATAATGATGGCAGAAAGAGATCTGTTGCTACATTTTTCATATTTCTCATTGTTCCAATACCTAGCTCGTGCATTGAAGCATCTCTAATCTTCAAATATTCTTCAGGAATTTTCTTTTGACCATTTAAACTAATACTCTGAAAGTAATCCACCATTTTTTGGTTTTTCGTTTCTTTATAATGATTTAGAATATAGTCATAAGCAATCTTTTCAGACAAAAGCTGATCTGACATTTGGGCCATTCCAATATATGCTTCGTATAATTCAGGCATCTTATCAATAACATAAACACCAAGAAATGTTCCGCCCGAATGTCCCATAAGATATATTTTCTTCTTATTAAACCGCTCTAACAAATACTGTGTCAATACGATGGTATCATCGACAAGTTGTTCTATTGCGGCTCTATTCTGTGAAGAGCCAGAGCTGTATGATATTCCACAATTTCGTTGTTCCCACCAAACCATTGTAAAATTATCTTCAATGTACGTTGGATACTTTTCTGTTAAAAAATAAATCGGCAGTCCTCCGTGTAAGAACAAAATAATAGGATTGTCCAGATCTTTACCTTTGATAAACATCCCTTGCTTAGATCCATTTATATCAAGGAATATTTTTTCTGAAATACTGTTCTTTAGTTTATTTCCATTTTTATCTAAAAATATTTTGGAA
>DATIJX010000049.1:0-1796 GCA_035478175.1 Ignavibacteriaceae bacterium | reverse complement strand
TTTGTGATAAGAATATTGTCGGAAAGTGCCTGATACTTTTTTATCTGGTCGCTTTTGATTGTCTTGTCAAGGTTTTCCTCAATCTTCTTGTTCTCAATATATCCGATAATGCTTTCGGTGTTTGTAATCTTAAAATCTGGTGAACCGAATTTGTCCTCACGCTTTGGCTCATGCAGTACTTTGACTTTAGACCCAACCAAACTTTCAATTAATCCTTTCAGTGCAGGACGATGAGAATGCTCAGTTATGTCGCTGATTTTCTGCGATTGTAACGACTTAAAATATTTCTCAAAATTGGTCATTATCTATTTTATATAAATTTTATTTGTAACGTTCGTAAATATGTGCATTGCGGCAAACGGCTGTTACCTGCTGCCTTTATTTTATTGTTATTCTTAATGTCTTGCATTTTCCTACGAGATAGTTTATAAACGAACTACAAACTACAAGCATATATTTTGCATCATCAAAGTCAGGGTTTTTATGTTCTTCAATGATTGCGTGTCTTATACCACTCTGTTTATTATTTGTGAACGCATATATTTTATCGAATCCGCTTTTTAATTGGTCGTCAATTTTAATTCCTTTTGATTCTAATGAGTTTAATGCTTTGCCAAGAGTTGATTCTCCTGTCAGCACACGACACGTTGTTTCAATTGCAGAAATTGATTCCTTAATTGAATTTCTATAGTCGGGATTTTTTCTGTCCGATAATTTTTCAAGTGCATTGGTTAAGTGAATATTGGCACCGCTTAGTGAAGTGAAGTAATTTACTTGTTCAAGAGATTGCTGAATTTCTTCTACTTCAATTTTGTTTGAAATAGGGGCTATCTTTCCGTCAATGAATCTGTATGCTGAAAACTCCAGTTCTAATAAGTTGTTAACCGCTTCAATAAAGTCGTGTGTATTTTCTGACCTAAATTCAAGTGACGCTAGAAATTCAATAAAATCAAAAACGTCATACCACTGTCCCTTGAAGAAGTTGTCTCTAATGAACTTTTCTGTCTCAAAGACATTCTCAGGAATAGTGTCAATTGGTAGTTTATAGAATTTATGCCAAAGAATATTTGAGAAATCGTCAAACTCTATTCCCCTACCATATTGAGCATATTTTGGTATTCTGTCAAGCACAAATAATTTCACTATATTCCAAAGCCCGTTCAAAAGGTCTTCGTCAATACTCTCAAGCTGTATGCTTTTCGTTGCTGGTTTCTTTCCTATTCTTTGTGAAAATCTCATTTAATTGTCGTCTTTATTTCTAAGGTTGCAGCTAACCATAATTCTTTACGCATTGCATAATAATTTAAAATGAAATTTAATTAACACAATAAAAATCTACGATTTATTATACCCAAATATAGCACCATTTATTAAATATAGATTCCAAAAATATTCTACATTCTCTGAGGCGCAGAAACCCCAATTATATTTGAAATCTAATATTAAAGAATCCGTTAATGGCTTGGACTTCGTTATTTAAATTTCCCGGAGTTTTTTTTATATTTTAGAACCCAAAAGTATGAAAAGCGAAATTATAAATGAGCGGAAAAGATTGCTCAAATCTGTAGAACGAATTCTTGAAGGGCCGATGATCCTTTTAGGATTTGTATGGCTTGTTCTACTTGTGATTGAGTTGGTCTGGGGAATAAATAAGATGCTTGAATATTTAAGTCTTACCATCTGGGGAATATTTATTATTGATTTCGTGATTAAATTTTCACTCGCCCCGGAAAAACTTTTCTTCCTCAAAAAAAATTGGCTTACAGCTATTTCATTGTTTGTTCCCGCATTACGTG
>DATIJX010000048.1:0-23501 GCA_035478175.1 Ignavibacteriaceae bacterium | reverse complement strand
GACGCAATGGTTAAAGCAGCAAAAGTAGAATTAATTGGTAAAGAAACCATTGGCGGTGGTTATGTAACAGTAATGGTTCGCGGTGATGTGGGAGCAGTAAAAGCTGCTACTGATGCAGGTGCTGCCGCAGCGCAGAGAGTTGGTGAACTTGTTTCAGTTCATGTAATTCCACGCCCGCATTCAGATGTTGAGATGATTCTTCCAAAAAGATCTAAATAGAAATTATTATGGCTGACAGAGCACTGGGTATGATTGAGACCCGTGGCTTGATAGCTTCTATTGAGGCTGCCGATGCCATGGTTAAGGCTGCTAAAGTTCAACTAATAGGTAAAGAAAAAATACAGGGCGGTCTTGTAACAATTCTTGTTGTTGGGGAAACTGCTGCCGTAAAATCTGCTATCGATGCCGGAGCTGCAGCCGCACAACGTGTTGGTGAATTAGTATCAACGCATATAATCCCAAGACCTGATGATCAGATTGATGAACTGATTGGCGAGGTAAAGCCAGTTGAAAAAAAACCACGCAAGCAAGTAGAAGAAATAATACCGGAGAGCAAACCTGAGCGTATTGTTAAAACAAAAAAGATTGAAGAGAAAGAAATTTTTGAGGAAGTCAAACCGGTTCAAAGAGCAAGTTCTTCATCAACGATAGATAGATTAAAAAAGGAAGCATTAGGCAAATCCATAACTCTCGAAAAAACTGATAATACCAGGTCAGCCGATAAGTTTGATTTTAATATGGCCGAACTTGAAGTGATGAACGTGCATCAACTGAGAAGATTTGCCAGAGATATAGAGAGTTTTCCGATTAAAGGCAGAGAAATTTCCCGGGCTAACAGAGGTGAGCTTCTGGATTTCTTTAAAGCTCTTCTGAAGTAACACCGCAGACTTTCAATCGCTTCTTAATAATTCTTCAGGATTTTTTTATTGTGAGAAAAAAACTTAACATCTTTATAGCATCAGTAATCTTCGCTATCATTCTATGGGGATCCATTTCGCTTTCAGATATTTTCTACACAAATGTTGACGTTAAACTTACACTAACTAACTTTCCACAAGGCTATACAACCGGTTCAACGCTGCCTGAAAAAATACAACTGCGGGTTAAAGGTCAAGGTTGGAGGCTAGTATCAATAAATGTTGGACCTGAAACAGAGTTTAAAGTTTCTGTTGGAGGTGACAGTGGAAGACAAAACATTAATCTTTACAATTATCTTGAAAGTAACCGCTGGCTGCTTTCAGATGTTGAAATTATTAACATCTTACCTGATTCAATAAGATTTTTTGTTGAAAGAATTATTTCAAAAAAGCTTCCGGTAATTTCTGGCCTGGAATTGGAATATAAAACTGGCTATGGATTAGCATCAGATATTATTTTCAAACCGGATTCAGTTGTTGTAAGTGGTCCGTTTAGCATTCTAAAAAAAATGAGAGAAATTAAGACAACTGACAAATCATTAAGTCCACTCGACTCGAGAACAGAAACAGAAGTAGACCTGCCCAGGATGAATGGATTTGTTTATAACATAAATTTAATCGAAGTAATTCTTGATATTCAAAGAATCGTTGATAAGCAATTCGACAATATTGAAGTTAATGTTTTAGATATTCCTCCAAGTAAAGAAGTGGTATTGCTTCCAAATAAAATTGGGTTTAATGTGAGAGGCGGAATTGAAATTTTAGGTAAACTAAAACCAGATCAGTTCCGCGCTTTTATCAGATATCAAAGCCTTGTTCAGGATACAACCGGCAGTGTAATTCCCATCCTGGAATTGCCTAAGAACGTAACACTACAGTTTGTTAAACCTGATAGATTGCGTTACGTAATAAGGGCATTTTAACCCTTTCTCTGTTTTCGGCAAATTTCAATAGAGCGAAAAGTTTATCTATATTAACAACCGTAAAATCAAATCAAAAACAAGCAAAAAACTCTATGTTTATATCATTTGAAGGTATAGATTTTTCCGGAAAATCAACACAAATTGAACTTCTTAAAGACTATTTAGTTGATCACAATAAAAAAGTTGAAATTCTCAGAGAACCTGGTGGAACAGAAATCTCGGAGAAGGTTAGACGCATCCTGCTCGATAATAAAAACGAAAAGATGTTTGCCGAAGCTGAACTGCTTCTATTTTCTGCCAGCAGAGCTCAGTTGGTACGGGAAAAAATTCGACCTTACCTTCAAAAAGGTATTTATGTAATTTCGGATCGGTTTCATGACAGTTCAACAGCATACCAGGGATATGGTAGAGGAATTCCGTTAGATACTGTAATGAAAGTTCACCAACTTGCAATTGGCGATAATATTCCCGATGTAACTTTTTTCATCGATATTCCCGTTGGAATAGCGAATGAAAGGAAAAAAAAGAAATCCAAAGTTAAGCTGGATAGGATTGAACTTGCTGATATTGAATTTTATAATCGCGTACGAAGCGGTTATCTGGAAATTGCAAGGCAGGAAGAACGTTTCAAAGTTATTGATGGAACTCAGAATATTGAAACCATTCAAAATCAAATTATATCAGAATTAGAATTAATAGACCGGAGGTAATAAGTCTTGAAGAAGAAATTAATGTGGATTCCTGGATTAGTATTGATTGTCATAATTATTACAGGATTCTATCCCGGAAGAGGAGATATCTATTTTGAAATCGCTAAGAATTTAGATTTGCTTGGAAGAGTTTATAAAGAAATTGCATTTAATTATGTAGATGAAGTAGACCCCGAAAAATTTTTAAGGGCCGGAATTCAGGGAATGCTCTCCTCGCTTGACCCCTACACAATTTTTATTGATGAGAAAAAAATAGAAGATATTGATCTGATAACAAACGGGAAGTACGGTGGAGTCGGAATATCAATCGGACTGCGTGGTGATGAAGTAACTGTTGTTGAAGTAATGGATGGATATGCAGCTCAAAGACAGGGAATTCAGATTGGTGATGTAATTATTGGAGCGGGCGGTTCGGCTGTATCTGTTGATAATATTGATGATGTTTCTTCACTCGTTAAAGGGGAACCCGGAACTATAGTTGAGCTTAAAGTTGTTAGAAATGAATTAAGAGACACTTTGTCTTTTAATTTGATCAGGGAAGAAGTTATAATAAAGAACGTAACCTACTCTGGATTTTTTCCTGAAAACAGTGGTAATGTTTATATAAAACTTTCTAATTTTAGCAGAGCAGCAAGCGATGAAATCAGGAAAACAATAAAAGAACTTAAAGAGCAAAAGCCAGTTCAATCAATTGTATTTGACCTTCGCGGAAATCCGGGAGGATTACTGGACATTGCCATAGATGTCTGCGATAAATTTCTTGCACGTGATCTGCTTGTTGTTTCAACCCGGGGCAGAGATGCTTCTAGTGAAAAGAAATACTATTCAGTCGAAGAACCAATTATTGGCAACGAAGTTGGTATTGTTGTTCTCATAAATGGTGGAAGCGCTTCTGCATCTGAAATTGTAGCTGGTGCGCTTCAGGATCATGATCGAGCTGTAATTTTGGGAACAAAATCTTTTGGTAAAGGATTAGTTCAGACGATTACTCCACTTAGTTACAATACTTCATTAAAGATTACCACTGCTAAATATTATACTCCTAGTGGAAGAAGCATTCAAAGGATTGATTACTCAAAAGGCAGTGATATTATCATAAATCCTGTGCTTGAAAAAGAAGAAGAGTTTCTTACTGACAATAAAAGAGAAGTTTATGCCAAAGGTGGAATAACTCCTGATACAACTGTTGAATTCAATATCAATGGTGAACTGACAAAAGAACTTTTAGCCAAAGGATTAATTTTCAAATACGCCAATAACTATTTCTTTAATAACCCTGATGCTGATTATTCCGGAATTAATGATGAAAAACTTTTTAGTGAATTCAGAGAATATCTCACTGCAGAGGACTTTAATTATATATCACAGACTGAAATTGAAATTGACAACCTGATTAAAGGAGCCGCTGATAAAAAGGAGATAAAGGATGAGTTATTAAAAATTAAAGATGATCTTAAGGGATTATTTGAAAAGGAAATACAAATATATAGAGATGAAATTCTACGTGAGATCAGATCAGAGCTTGCCGCTCGTTATCTTGGATTGGAAGGCAGAATTGAAGAACAATTGACTTCAGATCTTCAGATTCAGATTGCATTGGAAATTCTTTCAAATAATAATACATACAATAAACTTTTAAATGTTAATGCTCGTTGAGTGAGTTAGCTGCTTCGCTGATTTTTTTAGTTTCCGGGTTCTTCTCCGGTATATTGATTGGTATGCTCGGAATTGGCGGGGGATTAGTGTTTGTTCCACTTCTATACTTTACTCTGCCTCTTCTCGGAATTCCAGATTCAACATTAGCTTATTATACAATAGGGACATCATTATTTACCGGAGCAATGGCGGTAACCAATTCTTCAATCCTTCACATCAAAGCAAAAAATTTTATAAAGAAACCTGCAATATTTATTTCACTCGGCTCACTGTTAACTGCTTTCATCACTCCATTTTTCGTGGTTAAAGTAGAATCGAAAACTCTCGAAATTATTTTTGCTTCTGTTCTGTTTGTCGTTTTGATCAGCATGTTATTTGAATCAGACAAGCGCAAATGGCTTGTGCTGTCAAATCCATTGAGCGAAAAATATTATTTGCCGCTCGGTTTGTTTGTGGGAATCTTTTCTGCGTTCATAGGTCTTGGCGGAGGTGTAATTTATTTGCCGGCTTTGATGAACTTATTTTTATTTGAAGCAAGAAAAGCTGTTGGCACTTCATCAATTATTGCAGCAGTTACTATGCTGACTGCAACAATTTCTTATCTTTTCCAGAGTGCAAATTCCTCGTTGCCGACAGGTGCATGGGGATTCATTGTATTGGCTGCTGCTATTCCACTTGGCATTGGTGCAATAATCGGGTCTTTCATAGGTGTAAAGCTTACTCTCAAGTCGTCTTCGACAGTAATTAAAAAAGTTTTTGCAGGTATATTAATCATAGCAATTATTCGCATACTATTTAAAATAGGTTGAGTCATTTAATGACTTCTCGTAACTCAAAAAAGACAAAATGCCCTTCTTGCAAAAGTGAAAGTACTTTAAGGAATTCACGTGCGAGAAACACAAAAGAAAGAATAATCAAAACTATTACATGGTTTGAACTATACAGGTGTAAGAAATGCGGTTGGAGAGGCTGGAGGGCAAATATCGTTCTTGAGCAGAGAGCAATCAAGAAAATAATTATTTATACTTTGCTGATGGTTATTGCAGCGTTCGTTGTCTATAATTTATTGAAGCTTGTTGTTTAATATTTGTGTTGCTTTATATTAGATAGTGTCAAGTAAAAATGATAGTTATAAATTTGCTTTAAATGAATAAAATTAAGATTTTTACACACCAAAAATTGAAGTATTGTTCAGCACTGTGTTGCTGACAAATTAGGCCTCCGCGCTTCATTTTTCTTAACTAATTACGGAATTTAATATTAATCTTGTTTTCAGGATACTTCTCAAAAGTGTTTATTCAGCAGCCCGAAAATCATTTCTTTGGGAATGTTAAAAGGTAGATTATGAAAAAATCTTATCTCGATTATATTCTCAGAAACCGGTTGCCAGTCACAATATTCGTGGTATTGGCATCATTCGCTTTAACCTATTTTGCTTCCAGAGCAGAAAGGGATGGAGTAGGGTATACTCCTGATCAGCCAATAAATTATTCACATAAACTCCACGCCGGTACAATGAAAATTGATTGCCAATATTGCCACGTTGGAGTTGAGAAATCCCGGCACGCAATGGTTCCACCAACAGAAACCTGTATGAATTGTCATACAGTTGCCAGAAAAGACAGACCTGAAATCATAAAATTAACAGAGATTTATAACGAAGGTAAGGCTCTCGAATGGAAGAGAATTCATAAAGTTCCTGATTATGCTTACTTCAGTCATAGTGTGCACGTAAACAAAGGAATTGATTGTGTCGCATGTCATGGAGAAATAACTCAAGCCGAAAAAGTTGGTCAGGTGCAATCTTTCACGATGAACAGTTGTTTGAATTGTCACAGAAATGCCCATGATAGATTACCTGAACTTAAAAATGTAAATAACGGTCCGGATTATTGCTGGGCTTGTCATAGATAAAAATATTTTTTATGGATAGAAAAAAATTCGTTGCATTGTTCTCGACAAGTATTCTGGGTGCAGCTCTGTTAAAAGCTAATCCTTTGAATCTGTTTGGATCGAAGAAAACTTCAACATCTGAGAATCCGGTAAAAGTAAAGATCAATCCAAATGCAGTTAACAGAGAAAAATCAGGAAAGAAGAATGGCTGAAGATTTAAATGGATTGAAAAATACTGATCCAAACCCGCCTGCCGGCGAGGCAGGCTATTGGCAATCGTTTGAAGAACTTTACAACGATCCTGAATTTCTCCAGTCACATCAGGATGAGTTTAAGGAAGGTGTATCTTACAGTCTTGATACATCTGAAATGTCATCAATCTCAAGAAGAAAATTTCTAGCATTACTTGGTGCATCTGCAGCACTTGCTGGTACAGCTTGCTCTGATTACAGAGATAAAGGCGAAATCATTCCATACAACAAAAAGCCTGAGGAAATTACACTTGGCAAAGCAAACTATTATGCTTCGACCTGTACTGCTTGTCCCAATGCTTGCGGAATATTAATTAAGACTCGCGAAGGCAGACCAATTAAGATTGACGGCAATCCTGATCATCCGGTTTCAAAAGGGAAGATTTGTGCTCAAGGTCAGGCAAGTATAATGAGTCTTTATGATCCTGACAGACTGAAAAATCCAAAGAAGAAACTTGACCGCAGGTTTGTTGATTATAACTGGAAAGATGCAAGTGATGAAATAGTATTTGATTTGATGAATTCTGGCGGTAAGGAAATAGCAATTATTACTCACAAAGTAGTCTCTCCGACAGCAAAAAAAGTTCTGGATGATTTTGCATCCAAGTATCCTTCAGCCAAAATTTATTCTTACGAACAATTCGATAATTCAATAAGAAACGCGGCGTGGAAGAAATGCTATGGTTCAGAGGAGTTTCCTGCAATTAAGTGGAATGAAGCAGAAATAATACTCTCTTTAGATAGAGATTTCCTCGGAGAATCGAATAATAAAATTGAAAATGCCAGATTATTTTCAGAAGGCAGAGATGTAATTAATAAAAAGTTTAATCGTCTTTATGTTGTTGAAGGAAATATGACGATTACCGGTATGGCTGCTGATTATCGGATGAGATTACGGCCTGATGTGCAATTAGATTTTATTTTAAGTCTCATTAATGCGTTAAATAAAAAAGGTGCCGGCATTCCGATTAATGTGGGTGGATATTCTTTAGAAAATATATCGAAACAATTTGGTCTGAGTATAGAAAATTTAAATTCGCTTGCTTCAGACTTAATAAATAATAAAGGCAAATCAATTGTTTACGCTGGCGATCATCTTCCTGAAGATGTTCACATTGCTGTTAATCTCTTGAACGATATTCTTGGTAATAAAGCACTCTACAATTTTGACTCCGCTCCGGTTTCAGTTTTACGTTTATCAGGGTTATCAGAATTAAAAGACTTAGTCTCAAGAATGAAAGCAGGTGAAGTTGCTGCTGCTATTCATCTGAATTCGAATCCTGTTTATCATTTACCCTTTGATTTAGAGTATGCGGAAGCATTATCTAAAGTAGATACTGTGGTTAGTTTAGTTGAAGTTGAGAACGAGACATCGGATCTGTCAAATTTTGTTCTGCCAATCAACAACCAGTTTGAGTCGTGGGGTGATGCAAAAACTAGAACAGGTTTTTATTCACTGCAGCAGCCTGTGATCGCTCCTCTTTATGATACAAGACAAACGGAAGCAATCATTTTAAATTGGATTTTAGGCGACTCATTAGCTTATGATGAATCAATGTATCATAAATATTTGATGAGCAACTGGGAACAGAATTTTTATCCTTCACTCAACAGTAAATTAAATTTCAAACAATTCTGGTTTAATTCTCTGCACGATGGAGTTGTTTATTCAAAAGTTAAATCTGAGTCAGTAAGTTCCTTTAATTTAGCTTCAGCTTCTGCAATAAAACCGTCTGAAGTTTCAAATAATTTCTCACTGCATATTAAAGAAAGTTACGCTGTTAGAGACGGCAGATTTGCCAACAATGGATGGCTTCAGGAATTACCTCACCCTGTTTCTAAAGTTGTTTGGGATAATTATGCTGCTATATCTCCTAAAACTGCAAATGATTTGGGTTTGGAGAGTAATGACATAGTTGAAATTTCAACAGGAAAAACTTCTCTGCAAGTTCCTGTTTTCATCCAACCGGGTGCATCAGATAATTCTATTACAATTGAAACCGGTTACGGAAGAAAGAACGGTGGTATAGTTGGAACTGGTGTTGGTTTCAATGCAAATTCATTAATTAGTTCTATTGGTGGGCTGACTCCGTGGCTTTATTCGAATGTTAAAGTTGAAAAGTCTTCTGGAAATTATAAACTAGTAACTGCACAGACAGTCTATGCTTTCAATGAAGGACTTACAAAAGATCTTCCTGCAAAAAGAGGAATTATAAAAGAAGGTACCGTTAGTGAATATCTTAAGAATGCTGACTTCCTTCATAATAAAAAGCATGAACTTGAAAGTGTAAATCCGTTTTATGATTATAAAGGTGTGAAGTGGGGAATGTCAGTTGATATGAACCGCTGTCTTGGCTGCGGAGAATGTGTTGTTGCTTGTAATGTTGAAAATAATATTCCGGTAGTTGGTAAAGATCAGGTTGAATTGGGAAGAGAGTTGCATTGGATAAGAATAGATAGATATTATTCAGGAACGCCTGAAGATCCAAATGTCAGCAACCAGGTAATGGTCTGTCAGCATTGCGATCACGCTCCCTGCGAAAACGTTTGTCCGGTTGTAGCAACTACTCATAGCCCTGATGGTTTGAATCAAATGGTTTACAACCGTTGTGTTGGCACAAGATATTGTTCAAACAACTGTCCTTATAAAGTTAGAAGATTTAATTATTTCAACTTCCGGGATCACTTCAAAAATGGTTTCCAGGAATCTCCAGTATTTGCATTATTGATGAATCCTGAAGTAACAGTTCGTTCACGTGGTGTTATGGAAAAATGTACTTTCTGCATTCAGAGAATTAGTGATGCACGTGCAGATGCGACGAAAGATAAAAGAGATTTAAAAGGATCCGATGTCAGGACAGCTTGTCAGGATGCCTGCTCAACAAATGCAATTCAGTTTGGTGATATCAATAATAAAGATGAAGAATTTCACACATACCGGAATCATGAACTCGGTTATTTTTTACTTGAAGAATTAAACATCAGACCAAATGTTACCTATATCGCAAAACTTAAGAATACCAACTCGGAGGAAGCTTAGTGAGCACGGATTATTCAGTTGAAGCTCCAGTAGTTGCCGGTCGTTTAACGATTGCTCAGATAGAAGAGCTTGTCGCAAAGCCAATGGACACTAAGCCGGACAAGAAATTTTATCTTGCTCTTACGATTTCAGGAAGTGCTTTACTCATCGGTGCCGTTTGCCTGTTGTACACGTTCTACTATGGCATTGGTATGTGGGGAAACAATCAGCCGGTTGGATGGGGATTTGGTATTGTCAACTTTGTTTTTTGGGTTGGAATAGGTCATGCAGGAACACTTATTTCAGCAATCTTATTTTTACTCCGTCAAAAATGGAGAACAGGTATTGCACGCTTCGCAGAAGCGATGACAATCTTTGCTGTTATGTGCGCTGGTATATTTCCAATAATTCACACCGGTCGTCCGTGGTTAGCTGGTTATTTAACACCATATCCAAACCAGCACGGATTGTGGGTTAATTTTACTTCTCCGTTGGTTTGGGACGTATTTGCAGTGTCCGTTTATTTCACAGTGTCGCTTGTGTTCTGGTACACAGGTTTGATTCCTGACTTTGCAACTTTAAGAGACAGAACAACTTCAAAAATTAAAAAGACTATCTACTCAATTTTTAGCTTGGGATGGAGACATTCTTCGCGTCACTGGCTGCATTATGAAAAAGCTTATGTAATACTTGCCGGATTTGCAACACCACTTGTTCTCTCAGTTCACACAATAGTTAGCTTTGATTTTGCTGTCTCAATTATGCCCGGATGGCATACAACAATTTTCCCACCATACTTTGTTGCAGGTGCTATCTTTTCAGGATTCGCGATGGTTGTTACTGTGCTTGTTTTTGTTAGAAAAATTTTCGATTTACAGAATATCATTACCATAGATCATCTGGAGAAAATGAACAAAGTAATTCTTGCAACAGGAATGATGGTCGGTTATGCCTACGGAATGGAATTCTTCATTGCCTGGTACAGTGGCGTTCAGTTTGAGCAATTTGCTTTCTTAAACAGAATGCTTGGACCATACGCATGGGCATACTGGATAATGGTAAGCTGTAATGTATTCTTCCCGCAGTTTTTCTGGTTTAAAAAGATAAGAAGATCTATTCCTGCTATGATAGTAATTGTTCTCTTTGTCAATGTAGGAATGTGGTTCGAAAGATTTGTGATTGTTGTTACATCATTGCATCGTGATTTTCTGCCTTCAAGCTGGGGAATGTTTACTCCGACTCTCTATGATATTGGAATTTTACTGGGAAGTTTTGGATTATTCTTCACTCTGGTAATCTTGTTTACCAAAGCATTACCTGTTGTTTCGATTGCAGAAGTTAAAGCAGTCGCTGATGGTGCTCAACCAACTCATCACAGAGGAGAACACCATGACTGATAAAAAGATTTTTGGTATTACTGCTCTCTTCAACGATCCGAACGCAATTTTTGCTGCTGCAAAAAAAGTTGCTGATGCAGGATTTAGTAAATGGGATGTTAATTCGCCTTATCCAATCCATGGAATAGATAAGGCAATGAAAATGAAGCCTTCAAAGCTGGGCATTGTAACTCTTATTTTTGGATTATCGGGAGCTGCGCTTGCGTTGATTCTAATGTGGTGGACAATGTCAGTTGACTACCCAATGATTATCGGCGGTAAACCTTATTTCTCTTTACCGGCATTTATTCCAGTTACATTTGAAGTCACAGTAATTATGGCAACTCTTTCAACTGTAGTTGCAATGTTTGCGTTCTTCTTTGCTCTGCCGAGAAATGATCATGCTTTACACGATACAGTTTATATGAAGAAAGTTTCGCGTGATCATTATGGAATAGTGATAGAAGCAATTGATCCTAAGTTTGATGAACATGCTACACTTCAATTCCTGAAGGACCTGAAGCCTCTTTCAACTGAAATAATTTATTTTCCCCAAAAAGAAAATTATCCGATCTTTGAACCAAGATTCATTGCACTGCTGGTTGGTGTTGCTGTGGTTGTTTCTATCGGTACTTATTTGATGCTTAACAAACTAATGTATATCGTACCATTTGACTGGATGGAAAAACAAGCGAAAGTTATTCCACAGAGCGGCAGTGAGTTTTTTGCAGATGGCAGGGGGATGAGACTTCCCGTTGAAGGAACTGTTGCCAAAGGATATATTCCTTATCCATTTGAAGGTGAAACAAATCCGACTGAAGTATTGTCAAATCCTTTCATCCCCACTAAAGAAAATTTAGAACTTGGTCAGAAAAAATATTTAACTTACTGCAGTCCTTGTCACGGAAATTATGGAGATGGTGATAGCAGATTAGCGGGACAGTTCCCAAATCCGCCAACTTTACATTCTGACAGAGGAAGAAACTTCAGTGATGGAATGATTTATCATATCATTACAGTGGGACAGAATGTGATGCCTTCTTACGCATCACAGGTTACAAGAGATGAAAGATGGGCAATAGTAAATTATATAAGAGCTTTACAGAGAGCAAAGAATGCAACTGATTCTGATCTTAAATTTGTTAAAGCGGAGTAAATCTTAAATGCATAACAATGAACTAACATATCAGAGAAAAGATTTACCGTCCAGCATTTCAAAAATTGGAATGACGCTTCTTGTTGTTGGAATAATTCTCGGTGTAGCTGCGTTTTTTGTAGATCACACAAGAGCCGTCTATAATTATCTGGTTGCATTTACTTTTATGATCAGTATCGGAGTTGGTGCATTATTCCTTATTGCGCTTGAGTATATCGTTGGTGCTGACTGGAGTGTTCCGATTCGTAGAGTGGTTGAATTTTTTGCAGCGATAATTCCATTGCTTGCACTACTCGTAATTCCTTTGTTACTGAATGTTGGTGAATTATTTCACTGGTCTCATGCTGATGCAATTGCTGAAGATGAAATATTGCGGGCAAAAGCTCCTTATCTGAATGTTACTTTTTTCATTATAAGAGTTTTTATTTTGATCGGTTTGTGGTCGTTGTTCTATTTCTTCTTCATTAGAAATTCAAAAAAACAGGATACGACTAAGGACCAAAAATTTACCACGAAAAATATCAGATTGTCGGCGATCTTCATTCCGGTATTTGCAATAACGATTACTATTGCTGCAGTTGATTGGCTGATGAGCATTGAACCTCACTGGTTCTCAACAATTATTGGTGTTTACTTTTTTGCCGGAACGGTTATCGCTGCACTTGCTGCTGTAACTCTTGCAACTGTTATATTAAAAGAGAATGGTTATCTTCATCCTGCAATGACCAATGATCATCTATATAGTCTTGGTGCTTTGTTATTCGCATTCGTAAACTTCTGGGGTTACATCGCTTTCTCACAATATATGTTGATCTGGTATGCTGATTTACCGGAAGAAACTTTTTGGTTCCTGCAAAAATGGGAAGGAAGCTGGGCAATCTTTTCAATTGGATTGATCATTATTAAATTTCTTGTACCATATATAGTTTTGGTATCACAGCCTTCAAAGATGGATCCGAAGAAGTTGAAGTTTATTTCTGTGTGGTTGTTGTTTGCTCACCTCTATGATCTCTTCTGGTTGGTTATGCCTGAAATGGAAGAGCTCTCAGGTGGTTATTCGTTCAGCTGGATTGATTTAGTTTTTCCAATTGCTGCAGTCGGATTAATAATTTTAGTTTTTAATATGAAAGCAAAGAGAGAAAATCTTATACCAATCGGTGATCCAAAACTGCAGCGAGGATTGGATTTCCATCTGTAAAAGTTTATGGAAGAAATAAAGAAAATTATATCTGATTTTATTAATAAGGTGAAGGAAAATCCCGGAACTTTGTTCGGAATTCTATATCCGTATGTTCTGACAATCATTGTAATCATTGGTTTATATTACGTGGCAAATGTTGGTGAAATTGCTATCAATAAAACTTCAGCATTTATTCCTGATACTACAATAATTGCTGATCTTCCAGTTGTTCAGGCAAGAACAGTTCCTCCTGTTGATATTCTGAAAATGAAAGACCCCACAGACGAATTGCTTCAAAAAGGAAAAGAACTTTATACAACCAATTGTGCATCCTGCCATAATGAGACCGGTGCTGGTGGTGGACCTGCCTCTGTTGGGATGAATCCTGCTCCACGTAATTTAACCAGTCCGGATGGCTGGAAGAATGGAAGAACTCTCAGTGCAATTTACACTACACTCGAAGAGGGAATCGAAGGCGGCTCGATGATATCTTACAATTTTCTTACGCCTCAGGATAGAATATCTACTGCTCATTATATTCGAAAAGAATTTATGCAGAATCCTCCTGAAGATTCGAATGACGATCTTTCAGCTTTAAATTCACTTTATAATTTATCTTCCGGAATGGAAATCCCTGCACAAATACCTGTCGCTACCGCAATAGAAATAATTTCTTCTGAAAATGTTCAAAAAATGAACAAACTTAATGATGCTCTTAAAACCATTGATAAGGACAGAACTAAATACCCTGTAAAGTTGTTAGAAGATATAGTTGATAATGAGAAGCTTGCACTTTCTGCTTTGATTAATTCAAATACCTGGCGAGCGGGAGAAAAAGCTTTTACGGATTTTGTAACAGTCAACATCGGTCAAAATGGTTTTAGTACCAAAGTAAGTGACCTTTCTGATGCTGACATGAATTTATTGTTTATTTATCTAAGACAGATTTTATAATGATGAAATATTTTTTAACAATAATATTAGCTTTAACACTCAGTTCAATTTCATTTTCAAATAATCAAATTGAAATTGGTGTTGATGAGCAGTTGGGAAAAAATATTCCTCTGGATGTTACTTTCAATGATGAAAATGGAAATCCGGTTTTTCTTCGAGATCTTATTAATGGTCCAACAGTTCTCGCACTTGTTTACTACTATTGTCCGGCAATTTGTAATCCGTTGATGTTCGAACTAGCGAATGTAATGAACAAATCAGATTTAGAGCCGGGATACGATTATAATGTGGTAGCAATCAGTATTGATGAATTTGAAAATCCGGAGAAAGCTGCTGCAAAAAAGAAAGAAATGCTTTCCGGCTTTGACAAAGAGGTCTCTCCAGATAGCTGGAGGTTTTTAACAGGTTCATTAGAAAATATTAAGAAGGTTACTAATTCCGCTGGATTTTATTTTAAGAGGGAAGGGGCCGAGCTCAGACACGCTGGTACATTAATTTTTATTGATAAGGATGGAAAGATTTGTCGTTATCTCTTCCCCAGCTATTCTGAGAATTATGGTTACGGTATTCTTCCTTTTGATTTTAAGATGGCGGTAATTGAAACCTCGGAAAGCAGGGTAACACCAACCGTTGCAAGATTTTTAAGATTTTGTTTCAGCTATGACCCTGAAGGGCAGAGATACGCATTAAACTTTACTAGAATTTTTGGCGCAGCTATTTTATTATTTGCGGGAATATTTCTCCTCATAATTAAGTTGAAGCCGAAGAAAGAAATAATTAAATCAAGGTGATGATATATGACTGCTAACGATGCAGCTATCAAGACAAACGGACACGAACCAAGTTATCTCGAATATAAAGGGAAACATACCGGCATATTAGGCTGGATTCTTTCGACCGATCATAAACGAATTGGAATTCTATATTTAATTTCTCTTTCGATTTTCTTCCTTGTTGGAGTTGCATTTGGTTTCCTAATGAGACTCGAATTAATTTCTCCCGGAAGAACAATTATGGATGCACAAACTTATAACTCCTTCTTCACACTTCACGGAGTTATAATGATATTTCTTTTTGTAATACCCGGTATTCCTGCCGTATTTGGAAACTTCTTTTTACCAATTCTAATCGGGGCTAAGGACGTTGCTTTCCCGAGAATAAATCTGATGTCATGGTATTTGTATTTAATTGGCGGCCTGCTCGCAGTTGTTGCTATCCTTCTTCCAGGTGGTCCTACAGATACCGGATGGACTTTCTATGTCCCATATTCTATTAGAACCAATACAAATGTAATGATAGCACTTTTCGCTGCATTCATTCTTGGCTTCTCATCCATATTAACCGGATTAAATTTTGTAACCACAGTGCATCGTCTGCGGGCACCAGGTATGACCTGGTTCAAGATGCCTCTTTCAATCTGGTCGCTATATGCAACAGCCTGGGTTCAGGTATTAGCAACACCGATCATAGGAATTACTTTGTTATTAGTTGCTGTTGAGAGATGGTTTGGAGTTGGTGTTTTTGATCCAGCACTTGGCGGCGATCCTGTTCTTTATCAGCATTTGTTTTGGATTTATTCTCACCCTGCAGTTTATATAATGATTTTACCGGCGATGGGTGTTGTCTCAGAAATTATTCCTGTTTTTGCAAGACGTACTATCTTTGGTTATAAGTTTATTGCTTTCTCAAGTATTGCGATTGCTTTATTCGGATCGCTTGTTTGGGCCCATCATATGTTTACGGTTGGCATGAGCGATACTGGTCAATTTATCTTTTCACTTTTAACAATGCTTGTTGCAATTCCTAGTGCCATTAAAGTTTTTAACTGGGTTGCAACACTTTACAAAGGGTCTATCGATCTTTCAACACCACTACTTTTTGTTCTCGCATTTATTTTTCTATTTACTATTGGTGGGCTTACAGGCGTAATGCAAGGAGTATTATCAATTGATATCCAGATTCACGATACTTCATTCATTGTTGCACATTTCCACTATGTAATGTTTGGCGGAACTGGCTTCGGATTTTTCGCTGCTATGCATTACTGGTTTCCGAAAATGTTTGGAAGAATGTATAACAGGAAGCTTGCTAAAACATATTTCTGGCTAATGTTTGTCGGCTTTAACTTCCTTTATTTCCCTATGTTCATTATGGGCTGGCTGGGAATGCCAAGAAGATATTATGATTATTTACCTGAGTTTCATTCTTACCATTTAATATCAACCATAGGTTCCTGGATACTGGTTGCTGGTGTTCTGCTGATGGTTTACAATATGTACCATTCAGTTAGAAAAGGAAAGATAGTTACTGAAAAGAATATCTGGGGCGGTGAAACATTAGAATGGCAGATTGAAACGCCACCAATTCACGAGAATTTTTATGATATCCCGGTTATTGAAACTGATCCATATCAATATAAAATGAATGACGAGAAATTTGAAAAAGAGGTGGTTAGTTGAGTTCAACTGAACATACTGCTGGAACACACGTGCACAGAGATGATGTCGGTTCCCGGATGGGAATGTGGCTATTCCTTTTTACAGAACTTATTCTTTTTGGAGGTATGTTCCTTCTCTATTCTGTTTACAGATTTCAATATGCTGATGAATTCCATCTTGCTGCAAAGGAATTAAATACCATAATGGGTGCATTTAACACCGCTGTGCTTCTTACCAGCAGTTTGACAATGGTGCTTGCAATCATCGCAATTCAGAGAGACCAGAAAGCTTTATCAATTCTATTGCAGCTGATTACAATTTTCCTTGCTCTCTTCTTTTTAGTTAATAAATATTTTGAATGGACAGCGAAGTTTCATTATGGAATATATCCCGGAGGTGAAGAACTGTTAGCAAAGAGCTCAGGTGAAATTTTATTTTTTGGTTTGTATTATGTAATGACCGGACTTCACGGTATTCACGTTATAATTGGAATGTTTTTAATCGCTGTGATGACAAGACAAACAAGAACAGGAACAATCAATAAAGACAGTTATGTAAGATTAGAAAATGCCGGATTATATTGGCATCTGGTTGATATCATCTGGATATTCCTTTTCCCACTTTTCTATCTGATTACATGAGGAAGCAAAATGCAAATACATGATAAGCCACACGAACATTCACATAGCTATGGCGCATATATTTTAGTATGGCTGGCGTTGATGGCACTTACTGCAATTACAGTTGCAGTTGCAGGGATGGATATCGGAAGATTTACCGTAGCAACCGCTTTAATCATTGCTTCGTTCAAAGCTTATCTTGTGTTAACAGTATTTATGCATTTGAGAAGTGAAACCAAAACGTTTGTCGTCTTTGTAATAGTTGCTTTGCTGTTCCTGGGTATTTCGTTCTTGTTATTATTCTCTGATTACTCTTTCCACTGAGGATTTTTAGAATGTTTGATGATATATCAAATTTTGCAAACTCTGTTGACGGAACATTCCTCTTTACGTTGATTGTTTCGGTCTTCTTTCTTGTACTAATTACAGTCCTGATGATATTCTTTGTAATCAAGTACAGCAGGAAAAGAAATCCAAAAGCAACGAACATTCATGGTAACATGTTTCTGGAGATTGCCTGGACAGGTATTCCAACCATTCTGGTTTTGATAATGTTCTGGTACGGCTGGCAGGGTTATAAAGAGATGGTAAATGTTCCGGAAGATGCTATGCCGATAGAGGTGACTGCTCAAATGTGGAAATGGAGCTTCAAATATGAAGATGGGAAAACTACTGATTCACTTTATGTTCCTGTTAACACTCCAATTAAGTTAATCCTGCAGTCGAATGATGTCAACCACTCTTTCTTTATTCCTGCATTCAGATTAAAGAAAGATGTTTTCCCGAACAGAGAAAGAATTGCGTGGTTCATAGCAAAAGAAACAGGCGAATACGATATCGCTTGCTCAGAATATTGCGGCTTGAATCATTCTTACATGTATTCGAAAATATTTGTCCTTCCGGAAGAGGAATTTAAAAACTGGATGTATGGAATGAGCGATGAAGATTTGAAGATGCTTGAAGAGATGACAAAAGACAACTAAATACGAATAATAAAAATTGAAAGAAAAAGTAAAAATATTTTTTGAGCTGTCGAAGGCGAAGATCACTTCTTTCGTTACAGTTACAACAGCATTCGGATATATTGCTGCAAGCGGTAAAATCGATTTGATGATACTTCCGGTTTTATTCGGAGTTCTTTTACTTGCATTTGGATCAGCAGCATTGAATCATTATCAGGAAAAAGATTTTGACTCAAAGATGGATCGAACAAAAGGCAGACCAATTCCTTCGGGTAGAATTTCGCCAGATAATGTTTTGAAAATATCTATTATGCTTATTCTGTCTGGTTCATTGATTCTGATTCTATGGACTAATCTTTTAGCACTTGGCTTGGGATTACTAAATCTTATCTGGTATAATTTTGTTTACACTATTCTTAAAAGAAAATCACCATTTGCTATTGTACCTGGATCTCTTGTCGGAGCAATTCCACCGGTAATTGGCTGGGCTGCTGCTGGCGGTTCACTGATTGATCCACAAATAATTATAATTTCATTCTTCTTTTTTATCTGGCAGATACCGCATTTCTGGTTACTGCTTTTAGTAATGGATAAGGATTATCAGCAGGCAGGGTTTCCAACTCTCACTCAGATTTTTAATCACACTCAACTATCAAGGATAACTTTTATCTGGATAATAGCCACTGCTGTCACTGGTTTGATGATTCCGTTATTTGGTATGGTCACTGAATTGTGGATAAACCTTGGATTATTTGTGAGTGGTGCATTACTTACCTGGAAAGCTTTCGGTCTGTTAGTTGAGAAAAAAGATTTCTCAGCCTTTAGGTTAAACTTCAGATATATAAACTACTTTGCCTTGTTTGTAGTGTTTCTTGTTTCAATAGATAAACTAATTTTATAAATAAATAAAGTTCAAATGGAATTTCTAAATAATTTCGTTTTACCACAGTCAGCCGAACACATAGAGCTTTTGCATTATATGCTCTTAATTGTTTTATTTCTCTTTATTCCATTCATCAGCATCGTGTTTGGAGGAATATTTCTATCTGTTGTTTATAAGTATAAAGCAAAAAAACATAACGAAATTTATTATCTTCGACTTTCAAAAGACGTTGCAGAAATAACTACCGTAAATAAAAGTGCGGGCTTTATATTTGGGATAGTTCCACTTATAACCGCAATTTTAATCTACTCTCAGCTTCTGCATAATTCGGAAATTACAAATCTAAACTATCTTGGATTAGCACTTGTCTTTATTATAATTTCTTTCGTATTTATCTACAGCTACAGATATTCACTTTCATTCAATAGAATTTTCGGATCACTCTCAGATAAAAACATTTCTGATCCTCTGGTAATAGAAGAAGTAAACAAGTTAAGCGATGAAAGTAATAGGATAAGTCAAAAGGCAGGTAATTTCGGTTTGTTATTCCTGTTTCTTGGAATATGGTTTTTTATAACCGGTTTAACAATTTCCTCAATTTATACTTCCTGGAATGTTGAAAGTTTTCTCGGCAGCTTATTCTCGTGGGAAGTCTTATCACGATTTATCTATTATATCTTTTTTGCTTTAGCCTTATCTGGTGGAATGGTTCTTTTTATCTTTCTGGAGGATGAAAAGAAAAAACGAATTAAAGATGAAGAATATTCTCTTTTTGTAAAGAAAAATATATTAAGAGTTACATTTTTCTCGACGATTATTATTCCATTGTTTGCTCTGATTAACTTATTTGGTTTACCGGCTGCTTCACTTACTGGAACAGTTTTTACGTATGCGATTATCTCATTAGCACTTTTATTTTTAGGATATCACTTCCTCTATTTATTAACTAAAGAAATCAAGGGAACGACTGCAGCTCTATTATTTTTTACTTTAGTTTTCTCGATAGCTGCTTTTATTATAAGTGATCAAAAGGCGATGGCAACTTCAACACAGGTTCATAGTGCAATGTTGAGTGCAGAGTTTGATAAATACCTTGCTGAACTGAAAGGCGAAGGAACGGTAATTGCAATAAACGCTGAACAAATTTACGAAGTAAAGTGTGCATCCTGCCATAAGTGGGATCAAAAGCTGGTTGGCCCTGCGCACATGGATGTTCTTCCAAAATATGCTGGAAAAGAAGCCCAGCTAGTTGCATTTATTCGCAATCCCGGAAAAATAGATCCTGCATATCCGCCAATGCCAAACCCGGCATTAAAGCCAAATGAAGCGGATGCTGTAGCAAAATATTTATTGGAGACTTACAACGAAAAAATTAAATGATTCGCATGTTGAATTTTCAAATCGTATACTTCTTTCTTTAAATGGGGAACTATATAAATTGCATCATAAAATCTTAATCATTAACTTCGTAAAAATTTAAATAACAATAATTGAAGGACAGAGATATGAAAAACCACTTTATACTAACCTCTCTGATTATCATGTGCCTATCTGTTGCATCTTTTGCACAACTTGATTCAGTCTTTTACCAGGGACCCGCAGCTGGCAGCGTTCCATCTGGGGTAGCTGTATCGCTTAATCAATTCACATTTGATGCACCGGCAACAGGAGGTATGATTGCTGATCAAAATCTTGAAGGTCCATACATTGATGGAACTCTAGAAAATTATGATGCAAGTAATTTACCCGAGTATGTTTATGTAGAAGATAAACCTGTTGAAGGCTTAAATAGAGGAACTAATGCTCAAACTGTAATACTTGATAAATGGGATGGGATTCCGATGACAAACTCTATTCCTCCAGACCCGATAATGGCAGTTGGACCAGATCATGTTATTGCTTGTGTTAACAGCGCCTTTAGAGTCTGGGATAAGCAGGGGAACTTACTTGCGAGTGTTAATGCTGATACCTGGATCTCTCCCGTAATTTCATCCGGTGCTTTCGATCCTCAGATTATTTACGATCATTATGCTGAGAGATGGTTTATGCTATGGGATTGGCAGGACAATGGAACCCAGCAAGGATGGTTCATTATTAGTTACTCTGATAATTCTAATCCTTTCGGAACCTGGTATATGTACAAAATGGATGCAAAAGTAAATGGCACTTCTAATTCCGGTACCTGGGGTGATTTCCCTCAGATAGGATACGATGATGAGGCCATCTATATAAATTCACGGTCATTTACATTCTCTGGTTTTTACCAGTATAATAGAATAAGAATTTTGGATAAAGCAGTGCTTTACGCTAGCAATGGTAGCGTTTTACCTTTCGTTGACATCTGGAATATTGGAAGACCTAATGTACCAAGTGATAAACCAGATGTATTAGAACCAGCAAAAACCTATACTCCGGGTCAAGGTGGATATTTCTATAATACATTACAGAATGGCGGAGTTTATTGTATTCTTTATAAGATGATAAATCCAACTTCTGCGACGCCAAGATTACGAGGCAGAACAATTATTGTTAACACTTACGGTGGAGCACCCCTGGCTGGTCAATTAGGTGGTGGAACTGGTATTGAAAGTGGGGGAAGTAAGCATCGTCACGCTCCGATTGTGAGAGATAATTATTTGTATGCAGCGCATTCGATTGCTAATACAACCAATGCTTCATATTCAAGTGTAAGATATTATAAAGTTGATTTAAGTACTACAACTGTTCTTGAGCAAGCTGAATTAGGAGCAATTGGTTATTACTATCTCTATCCTGCTTTGGCTATAGACAAAGACCACAATATAGCCGTTACCTTCAGTCGTTCAGCAACCACCGAATATGTTGGCGCATTTGTTTCAACGAAATATGCTGCAGATCCTCCCGGATTAAATCCAAGTTTGATGCTTCAGGAGGGACTTGGTAATTATGTCGTAACTTTTGGCGGAACTCGTAACAGGTGGGGTGATTACACGGGAATCGACCTGGATATGAGCAACGAATATGAGGTATATACTTTCACTGAATATGTAAGAGCTCCAAATACCTGGGGAACTTACGTTGGCAGAATTTTAATGGCTGCGTATCCCGGTGCTCACGCTTATGCAGAGTCTTTTACAGTAGATTTTGGAAACCAGCAGGTTGGTGAAACACCTGCAACCAAAGCAGTCACTCTTACAAATTATGGTGAAGACGATCTCGTTATCACTGCCGTAAATTCGACTGTTGGACCATTTACTTTGCTAAACTTATCGGTTCCATTCACGCTTGCACCTTATGATAGCATAGATCTTGAATTCGAATTTGATCCAACAGATGCAGTAGTATATGATGAGATAATGAGTTTCACAAATAACGATCCTGATTTCCCTGGCTTCATGATGAAGGGCAGAGGTTTTGAAATAAATCCTGCTTTCTCGAATGTCCTCTATGCAGTATCAAGTGCTACTGACACAGGAAAAACTTTCTGGATTGATAGAGCCACAGGAGTTGGTACGGAAATCGGACCTTCCAATTTCCCATCAATAAGTACTGCAGCAATTGATCCTGTAACAAATACAATGTACGGTGTTATTCCAGGAAATACTTCGAGTGATTTTTTAAGAATTAATGCTACCGGTGGCGATGCATATAAAATTCATACGCTTAATTTAGGATTCCTCGTTGCCGTTGCTTGCGATACTAACGGAACCGTTTATGTAGGCACACAAGCCGGCGGAATTTACACAGTTGATGTAAACACAGGCGTCTATACACCGGTTACAACAGCCAATATTCAATTAACTTCTCTTGCTTTCCATCCATATACGAATGAATTGTGGGCTACACCGAGAGTTGTTATTGGTCAGAAAGACAGAATATACAAGATCAATCTTACCACCGGAATTGCCACACTAATTGGTGAAACAGATTTTAATGTTGCCACTAATGATATTGATTTTGATGAAGCAGGAGTTCTGTACGGTGTAATTGGTTCCCCTACGCAAATTGGTCAGATCATTACAATAAATACCACGAACGGACTTGGAACACTGCTCGGTGATACAGGTTTCCAGAATGTTCAAGCGTTAGCTTATACGGTTAACGGACCAACATCGGTGGATGATGATAATAATTCGGTTCTCAGAGAATTTTATTTAGCTCAGAACTATCCGAATCCATTCAACCCTAGCACAAAAATTAAATTTCAGATTGCTGATCCCGGAATAATAAGCCTGAAAGTTTTTGATATACTCGGCAATGAAGTCATGAGTCTTGTTAATGAGCAAAAACCCGCGGGAAGTTATGAAGTTGAATTTGATGCTTCAACACTGACAAGCGGCGTTTATTTCTATCAGTTGAAATCTGGTAGTCTTGTTCAGACAAAGAAAATGATATTGCTGAAGTAATCTGAACTTAAAATAGTAAGTTAGAAAAGCCCTGATTTTTCAGGGCTTTTTTTTGCCCGGTTGATTTTTCCAAATTTTCTTTTTAAGTTCTTTAAAGTAAATAACCAAAAAAAAGGAGTAGTGAAATGAAAACTAAATATTTACCATCGCTTCTGATACTAATTACTCTTCTGTTTAC
>DATIJX010000047.1:0-5597 GCA_035478175.1 Ignavibacteriaceae bacterium | reverse complement strand
AAAAAACTTGGCAAAATAGATTCTAACAAATCAAGTTGTAATTAAGGATTTTTCTATCGGAAATAATTCACTTCCTATCAATCCACAATTATTATTAACTTTGTCTATATTTACACAAATGATTTGTTCAACAACAAGAGTTTAAATGAAAGTAATAGAGCATTTAGAAAAGGCGAAAGAACCTCTTATAAGTTTCGAATTGATTCCTCCAAAACGCGGCGGAGATATTACTGATATTTTACAAGTATTGGATGGCATAATAAAATTCAGACCACCGTTTATTGATATCACGAGTCATTCCGCAGAAGTTATCTATGAAGAAACTACCGAAGGAATAAAAAAGAAAGTTAAAAGAAAAAGACCTGGAACACTTGGTATCTGTGCACTCATCCAGAATAAATATAACGTTGATGCCGTACCTCACATTCTGGCAAAAGGTTTTACCCGTGAAGAAACAGAAGATTTTATGATTGAACTGAATTATCTCGGAATTGATAACGTACTTGCAATAAGAGGAGACGAAAGCGGCTATGATAAACCAATCCCTATGGGTAAAAGTGCAAACAAAAATGCTCTCGAACTGGTTGAGCAGATTGTTAAAATGAATAAAGGACTTTACCTTGAAGATTCACTGCTCGATGCACGACCAACAAAGTTTTGCATCGGAGTTGGCGGTTATCCTGAAAAACATTTTGAAGCTCCGAATTTAAAAGCAGATATTAAATTTGCTAAAGAAAAAATTGATGCAGGTGCAGATTACGTAGTTACACAGATGTTTTACGATAATAAATATTATTTTGATTATGTGGATAAATGCCGTGAAGCCGGAATAACCGTTCCTATAATTCCCGGATTGAAAATTTTAACTTCGAAAGTTCAGCTTCATTCTATCCCAAAAGATTTCCACGTAACTATTCCATCTGCCCTGGCTGATGAAGTTGATAGCGCAAAACCGGATGAAGTGTTGAACATCGGTGTTGAGTGGGCTACAAATCAGGTACGTGAACTTTTAGATGCGAATGTTCCAAGCGTTCATTTTTATATAATGTTGAACTCCAAACCTATTAGCATGGTTATGGAGCGTCTTAAATTATTTAATAAAGTATTTTAGAAAGTTTAACTGACTAGGATGGTTAGAGTAAGAAGACCTGTTGTTAAAAAATTAAAGTGGGGAGTAGCAGGCTGCGGAAGATTCACTGAACACACTTTCATTCCAACTTTAAAGTTTTTAAGAAGAAGTACCGTTCAATCTTTCTTCAGTCATAATTTAAAAAGAGCAAAAGAGTTAGCGGAGAAGTCTGGTGCATCAGGTTACTTTGATAATTATGATGCATTCCTGAATTCAGACATTGATTGTGTTTTTATTGGGAGTGTTAACGCACATCATTATGAGCAGGTTATCAAAGCCGCTGAAGCTGGAAAAAATATTCTCTGCGAAAAACCTCTTGCAATTACAAGCAAACAAGCCGAAGAAATGGTTGAAGCTTGCAGAAGAAATAATGTTTTCCTTGCAGTAAATTTTGTGTATCGGCTTCATCCTCACGTAATTAAAGTAAAAGAGTTAATAAAGAACCAAACCATCGGTAAGCTTGTATTGCTAAGTGTTTCTTGCAACCTCGACTTCCCTCCAAGCAACAATTTCAGATTTAATAAGGATCTTAGCGGCGGCGGCGCTTTGCGGGACCTCGGAAGTCATATGCTGGATCTTTTAAGATTTTTTGGTGGAGAAATTTCTGAAATAAATGGTTATATGGATAACGTCATTTATAATTATGATGTTGAGGATTTTGCTTCTGCACTCGTGAAATTTGAGAACAACAGTTACGGCTCGATGAATGTTTCTTACAACACGAAAAAAGCCTTTAACAGAATTGAGATACTCGGACACGCAGGTGCAATAAGCATCGAGAATTTTATTGGAGTAAAAGGAGCCCCATCAAAACTGACAATTCAGCTTGATGGTGAAGCGAAGAAAAGTTTTCGTAAAAGAGGCAATAAATTTTTGTTTATGATGCGAGCAATTCAGAAATCTTTCCTGAAAAACCAAACACCACCGGTAACTGGTGAAGATGGACTAATCAATATGAAATTAATGGAAGAGCTTGAAAGAAAATGTCAGAGATCGATAAGCTGATTTCCGTTTGTCATAAAGTTTATCAAAAAGGATTTGTAGCCGCCAGCGACGGAAATGTTTCGCTTATCACACCAGATAATACAGTTCTTATAACTCGCTCAGGAATTTGCAAAGGGGAAATAACAGAAAAAGATATTCTTGAATTTGATTTCAATGGAAAGCATCTGAAAGGTGAAGGAAAGATCACAACAGAGTTCAAGCTTCATCTTTATGCTTATTCAAAAAGGAAAGATGTAAACGCTGTCGTTCACTGTCATCCTGTGCACGCAACGGCATTTTCACTTTTGGGCGAAGGATTGGTTAAGCACTATTTCCCTGAAGTTATTTTAACTCTTGGCAAAGTTCACTTGTGTAATTATGCAACACCATCGACAAATGATCTTCCACTGAGTCTCGAGCCTTATATTGATTATGGCTGGGCTTTTCTGCTAAGGAATCATGGTGCTTTAACACTTGGGAAAAATGTTGATGACGCTTATTACAAAATGGAAAAACTTGAGCACGCAGCAGAAACTTTGTTCAAAGCAAGACTGCTCGGTAAGCCAAATGAATTATCACCTGAAGATGTGAAAAGATTAGTTGAATTATCGGAAGAAACCTATGGTATTACTCAGGATCCGAGAAATGTTTTTTAATTGATCAACGTACAAAAACCTTCGAGGTTTGCGCATCGGTAACAGGGATGAAACCTCGAAGGTTTGAAAATGGAATTAATTATATGACGAATTCAGAACCCAAAGTTGCATTATTAGTTGGCGGAACTTCTCCGGAAAGAGCAGTTTCAAAAATGTCCGGCAAGGGAATTTTTCAGGCATTAAAAAATCTTCAATATCCTACTATACTGATTGATCCTGCGTATGGATTAAATCAACCGAAAAAAGAAGAAGATTTCTTTTCGGAGAAAGATTATTCTGAAATCTCAAACCGGAATTGTATTGATGCAATTAATTCAAACCTGCTTGATGATGTTGCTGTTGTTTTTTCTGCGATGCATGGGAAATGGGCAGAAGATGGAACAATTCAATCACTGCTTGAACTTCGCGGGTTGAAATACACTGGCTCAAAAGTTCTTGCAAGTGCTTTGGCAATGGATAAAGAAATGTCTAAAGTAATTTTCAGGCAGGCTGGTGTTCAAACTGCAGACTGGTTCAGTGTTAAAGAAAGAAGCTTCGAACCTGTTCTTATTGCCGATGAAATAAACCAGCGTTTCGGATTTCCCTGCATCATCAAACCAAATGATCAGGGTTCAACTGTTGGTTTAAAAATTGTTCAGGATGAATCGGAAGTTGAAGAAGGTATCGTAATTGCTCAACAGTATTCTTCCAAAGCATTGATCGAAAAATATATTCCGGGAAGAGAACTGACAGTTGCAATATTATTGAACGAAGCATTGCCTGTTCTTGAAATTGTTCCGCAGAGTGGTTTCTATGATTACAAACACAAATACACTTCTGGTATGAGCGAATATATTGTCCCCGCAAATATTCCTGATGATGTTGCGAAGAAAGCGCAGCAGCAGGCATTAACCGCTTTTCGGGCACTTGGCTGTGAAGGTTATGCAAGAGTTGATTTCAGAATGAACAACCAAGATGAATTGTACTGCCTTGAAGTAAATACACTGCCAGGAATGACTGCGACAAGTTTAGTCCCGAAAGCGGCCAAAGCGGTTGGAATTTCATTTGAAGAATTAATAAAGAAAATTATTCATCAAGCACTCCTGGTGTGATGGCAAAAAGTAAAAGAAAATTTGTGCTTTATTTATTTATCGTAATTATTGTCATTGGTGTTCTCTATATTTTCTTTAATGAGCGTGGTGTTATAAAATATTTTGGTTTGAAAAGCCAGGTTGACTCAATGCAGGTTGAACTTGAAAAAGTTAAGCTGGAGAACGAACGATTAAAAAATGAAATTGATTCGCTTCAGAAAAAGATTCCTGCAAAGATGGAACAGGTTGCAAGAGAAAAATATAATATGAAACGTGAAGGTGAGACTGTAATTGAAATCGAAGAAAAGTGACACATCAGAAAAAATTCCTTCTACACCGCTTGCCGACAGAGTAAGACCAAAATCTCTGACAGAATTTTTTGGACAGGATCATCTCGTTGGAGAAGGCAAGCCAATCCGGTTGATGATTGAAAATAAAACTATCAGTCCTTTTATTCTTTGGGGTCCTCCCGGAACAGGTAAAACAACTCTCGCACAAATAATTGCTGAAGAAACCGATTCAAAATTTTATCAGATTAGTGCTGTCTCGGCAGGAGTGAAAGAAGTACGAAATGTGATCCAGATAGCAGAGCACAATAAAAGTTTAGGTTTGCGAACAATTCTTTTTATTGATGAAATTCATCGCTTCAACAAATCACAGCAGGATGCATTACTTCATTCAGTAGAAACAGGATTGATAATTTTGATTGGTGCAACCACCGAAAATCCTTCCTTCGAAGTAATACCTGCTCTTCGTTCACGCGCAAGAGTTTATGTGTTGAACGAACTATCAAAAAATGATCTGCATAAAATTTTACAGAATGCGATATTAAAAGATGAATTATTGTCGGGAGGTAACCTTGTATTAGTAGATGAAGACTACCTGCTTTATTTATCCGGCGGTGACGCCAGGATAATGCTCAACATTTTTGAATCCGCTGTTGTGCAGGAAATCAATAAAGAAAAAATTCTGATCACCAAAGAGCTTCTTGATAATATAATCCAAAGAAAAAATATTTTTTACGATAAAGGCGGCGAAGAACATTACAATATAATTTCTGCATTCATTAAAAGTGTTCGCGGCAGCGATCCGGATGCTTCATTGTATTGGCTTGCAAGAATGCTTGAAGGCGGCGAGGATCCACTCTTCATTGCACGAAGGTTGATCGTTCTTGCTTCGGAAGATATTGGAAATGCATCACCAAACGGATTGGTTTTAGCTGAAGCAGCATTTGGTGCTGTTGAAAAAATAGGTATGCCGGAAGCGAGAATTGTTTTAGCTCAATGTACTACATACCTTGCTTCAAGTCCTAAAAGTAATGCTTCGTATATGGGAATTTCAAAAGCTGAACAGGAAGTTAAAACTCAACCAATGTATCCGGTGCCAATTCATCTTCGCAATGCACCGACCAAGTTGATGAAAGAACTTGGTTACGGTGAGAAATACAAATACCCTCACGATTACGGAAATAATTTTTTGATTGAAAAATATTTCCCAGAAGAGATGGAAGGGAAACAGTTTTATTTTCCAACAGATAACGGTCAGGAAAAAAATCTGAAAGATCGCCTCAAAACTTTATGGAAAGGTAAAAAGAAATATTAAAGCCCTCTCCTTTGGAGAGGGTTTGGGTGAGGCTAAAGAAGTGCAAACATTTTCCCCGGCAGCTGCTTCACCAATCCTTTAAACTCAAGTGATAACAGATTAACAAGGCATTCTGAGGTAGTCATATTTGCCAAAGTAGCAATCTTATCTATCTGA